>NZ_JBRREH010000016.1:0-58720 GCF_056760175.1 Stenotrophomonas sp. STEN021
GCTCTTCGGTGAACTTCGACTTCTTCATGGCAAAACCACCTCTCTGCTTGGGGTTAGTTTCGCCGAATTTCTCTACTTTTGGCTGGCTCAAAAAGCTGGGAGGTGGTCACTGATGCTGGTGGCCTGCCTGTGGTCGCACTGGACCGACCCGAAAGGGAAGGAGCCGGATCTGCTGAGCTTCGCAGCCATCACCGATGAGCCCGAACCTGAGGTGGCCACCGCCGGCCACGACCGGACGATCATCAACATCAAGCCCGAGCACATCGAGGCCTGGCTAAACCCAGCCCCGGCCGACCTGCAGGCGCTGTACGCGATCTTCGACGACAAGCGGCACCCGTTTTACGAGCACAAGATTGCTGCCTGACGTTGGATTGAGGGATCACAGGACTGCCGGCGCCCTTCGCGCATGTCACCTTTCAAATTCACACGACGTGAACAATTTCGGGGCCACTATCCGTAGCGCCAGATCTGGGTGATGTGCGGTGGCTGGATCTTCTGCGTATGTGGTACGGATGCTCTCTGTGTATATGGGGTTGTACTAACACAACTTTCAAATGGGGGTGGCAGTTATGGCTAGTTCGCGAATTGGTTATATTGCTGGCGCAGTTATATTTTTTTGCGCCGCTATTCTTCCGGGGAAGGTTCATGCCGAAACGATTGCTCTTGAATGTGATGGTTGCACTTTGCAGCAAATGCGAGTGAAGGCTGTTAATTACGCCAATAGAATGCCGATCCCGTCGAGTAAGATTCTTTATGTTCTTAACGCATCTGGAGACATTTCTAAAAAGTACTCCGTCGCGCGCAATCGAGATGGTGGTAGGGCGTGTGAAAATCAGACGGTGCCGACAGCCGATTGCCAGCCATATATATCGATTAACGATATGGCTGTCGAATCGCAAGTGTCAGGGCTTCTTGAATATATGCGGGTGGCGGCGGCAGCAAATGTGGGGTATGCAGATCCCCGTTTCCCCTCCAATGTTTATGAAGATATTAGCTATCCTCAGAAAAGAGCGGCGATCAATGCTGATCTAAATTTCCGTTTTGAATCTTACATTTTTTTGGCGTCAGGGGCGTGGTCGCTTGGAATAAATATTTTCTCCCCGATCCGGATCAATTATGCGGATGGCTCATATTCAAAATATTCATTTAATGTTCAATCCCAGCAGTGGGAGCCGGTAGAAACGTCATACGTCGATGCATTCGGAAACAGCGTGCCGCTTAAGATCGAACAACTGAGCGAGGGACGAGGCGGGGTGACGACAAGGTTTGAATTTCCTGTTGGAGCTGTTGCCGATAAGGGGGGGTTTGTGAATGCATTGATTAACGTTGGGGCTTTGATGACGACTGGTTCATCCAACCTTGCAGGAGGGAGAGTGTTGGTGTGCGTCAGTACTGTTGGCAATAATCGAGTAACTGTTAGTTGTCATTGGGAGTGAGTGTGATGAACGTTCGCCCAGGGTTCGGGGCTTTTTTGGTTTTTGCAGTTGCGTTGGCGGGCTGCATATTTTGTGGATTTGTAGCTCCTCATTTCTTTTCCAGGGGTGAGGTGATTTTGCGTCCATGGATGTTTAATGGCATTCTGTTTTTTGGGCTTATTGCCATCTTGAGTGGGGCGTTCGGTTGGCGCGGCTTTTACAACTGGAAGCAGGGCTTCAAAGAGAGATAGTTCTTCGCGTGGATTTTCTGGTGCGTAGTGTTTAGTTGGAATGAGGAATGCCCCCGGATCACGGGGGCTTACCGCACTGATGGCGCCTCGTGACAGGTGATCCCATTGGCGGCTCGCTCAGCCGGAGTCAGCTGGGCGATAATCTCCACGCACAGCTTAGCTCTCTGCTCTGCAATGCCCATGAAGTTCTGCAGGATGAGGAATCCGGCGACGATGGTGGGGATGCCTATGGCGATAAAGCCATGCCACCACGAAACTTCTAGGTTTAGCCCTTCCATCATTTCTCCGATCAAAGCACTACCTCCATTGGATTGGATGAACGATCGCAGCCCGACGCTGGCCTGTCTGTCGGGCGCGCCCCTACGCCGTTTGGTTCACCGGTCGCCGGCCTTGCTATTGCAGCCATGGCTGCGCGGTGGGAGCCAAATTATGCGGACTTGGCAGGCTGAGTCCGCAGTTTGTCCAGGTAATCGGTCCACTCCTGCATCATCTTTCGTCGTTCTGGCAGGTGTGAAGTCCGGTTGTAGGACCGGCCATTCGGGTCGCGGACTTCGTGCGCCAACTGGTGCTCGATGATGTCGGGCCTGAAGCCCAGCACCTCGTCCAGGATCGTGCGGGCTGTCGCGCGGAATCCGTGGCCCGTGACTGTGCCGGTCTCGTAGCCCATGCGGCGCAGTGCAGCGGTGACGGCGTTCTCGGACATCGGCCTGTCGCGCGACCGGGCAGACGGGAACACGTAGCGCCCCCGGCCGGTGAGTGGCTTGATATCTTCCAGCACTGCAAGCACCTGGCCGGACAGCGGTACCAAATGGGGTCGGCGCATCTTCATGCGAGACGCCGGGATGGTCCAGGTCTTTCCGTCCAGATCGAATTCCGCCCATTCGGCCTGCCGCAATTCTCCGGGGCGCAGGAAGACCATCGGCGCCATCTGCAGCGCGCAACGCACGACCATGGTTCCGCTGTAGCCGTGCATCGCTTTGAGCAGAGGTGCCAACTCGTCGGGGTCTGTAACCGCGGCGAATGAATTGTCGGGTGGCGAGGCGAGGGCGCCGCGCAGGTCGGCGACCGGGTTTCGCTTGGCCCTGCCGGTGGCGATGGCGTAGCGCATGACCTGGCCACAGTTCTGCATGATCCGGTGGGCAGACTCGATGGCGCCCCGGCCTTCCACTCGTCTGGCCACGGCCAGGAAGTCGGTGGCCTCCAGTTCTGCCGCCGGCCGGCTGCCGATCCAAGGGAAGACGTCGTTGTCGAGCCAAGCCGCGACCTTGACGCGGTAGCTATCCACCCAGTCCCGTTTGGTCAGCCATTCCCGGGCGACCACTTCGAAGGTATTGGCGCCCAGCTCGGCGCGTGCGGCCGCTGCGGCCTTCTTGTGCTCCCCTGGGTCGACGCCCCTGGCCAACAACTGGCGGGCGTCCTCACGGCGCTGGCGGGCGAGGGCAAGCGGAACGTCTGGGTAGACGCCCAGGGCCAGACGCTTCTCCTTGCCGTCGAACCGGTACTTCAGGCGCCACCACCGGCCGTCCTTGGGGGATATCTCCATGTACAGGCCACCACCATCGAACAGCTTCTGTGTGCGGCTGGCGGGCTTGGCTTTCCGGATGGCCATATCGGTCAGTGGGGGCATGTGATTCGTCACTGGGGGCAGATGCCCCAAAATATGCCCCCACCGTCTCATGGTCTGCAACGCAATGCGGCGGACTGCGACGGAAACAAAAAAGGCCGGAAACCCATGAATCTATTGGGTTTCCGGCCTGATCGGGACCTTGGCGGTCCATCTAATGGTGGAGGTGGGCGGAATTGAACCGCCGTCCGAAGGCACTCCATCCCCGGCACTACATGCTTAGCTCACCGTTGGGTCTCGTCCTGTGGCAGCACGGTGTGCAAAGCGCACCCCAGGACCAGCCTGTTTTGGTTAAGCCGTGACTGACAGGCAGCCGTCACAGCCGGTTCCGTGATAATGACCCTACATCCACGAGCACGGGCACAAGTGGGTTCGGGGCTTACGCCTTAAGCGGCGAGAGCGTAGTTGTCGTCGTTGGCAACTAGAGTTTTGCAGCTGGATTTACGAGGAAAGCTACCCCCTCGGCATGCGCCAAGCGACTTCACAACCCCCGTCGAAACCAGTGCACCCCCGGTAAGACGTTGATTCATGAGGGCTCTGGACAATGTTCCGGCCATAGCCTCGCTGACGAAACGAATGCTACAGGGAAAACCCTGAACAGTCACCCGCGTGAACTTGGATTTTGCCGGGCTTTCAGCAAAAGGCCGATGCCACTTGCCACGCAGGCGACGATGGTCGCGATGGAGAGTGGCAGGCCGAACTGGTCTTTGCCTGCTGCGGCAAAGCCGGCGTGGAGCAGGGCGGTTAGCACGCCAATGCAGCCGCAGAGCAGGGCATAACGCCTCGCTTGTGGCGTAGCCAACGCCACTTGCCGATAGCCATGGAGCATGCCAGTAGGTTGAACAACAGAAAGCCTTGTATGCCGCCGGGCACATGGAACATCTCCCATTCGTGCCAGTAGGCGGCATCTATCTGGTGAACGATCAGCGACAGCAGCGTTGCGTTGTACCAGCGATCCATCGTCAAAGAACTCTTTGTGGGGCGCCAGTCTAGTCAACAATCTTCATGACTACGTGCGGCTGCGATGTCGCATCAACTTGAACACATCAGTTGAGGCTTAACGCCGCGCCGACCTTTCTGCGACGTTTGCCGCTGGACCATGGCCGCGATCAAGTTGGTGAAAGTGAGGGTGCTTATGCAGCAGCGCGGTTTGCGCAGCTTGGGCTTGTTGGCGGCTGGAGCTGGGGCTAGGTTCCGGCAGCGGGCACTGGCGCCTGTCCTGTTCTATCTGCTGCTGGCGGTTGCGGTGTTGGTCACGGCGTTGCTTGGGCGCAGTCATTGGCCGCAGCTTGCGCCGTTGCTGCTGCTGCTTTGTGGTGGCTTGCTGGGCTGGGTACGGGAGGTGCGTCGGCGCTGGCTTGGTGTCTATCTGTTGGCAGCTGTGTTGCTGTTGTTGCTGCAGTCGCCTTGGTCCGGGCTTGCCGCTGCTGGCGTGGAACGGGTAGCGGCCGTCGCGATGGCCATGGGCTTGGCTCAGTTGTTGGTCCATACCGCGCGGGTGTTGCGGTTTTCGCGTGCGCTGCAGTTGCAGGTTGATGCCTTGGACGATGTCGCGATCCTTGCCTTGCTGCCGCCGAAAGCTGCCGAGGAGGCGCGGCAATGGTTGGCTGGTGATGACCGCAAAGCGGCTGAGTTGAGTGAAGTGATCAGTTTGACCGTGCTGTACGCGGCCTTGCAGTTGCCCGGGACCCAGCGTCGCGATCTGCGCCGGATACTGATGGGTTAAAGCGTCTTGCGCAGATAGATGCGCTCATGGCCTGGCGGGAAGTCGGGCAGGCGGCCGAAAACTTCGTAGCCGTGCAGGAGATAGAAGCCCTCAGCCTGCCAGTCGAAAGTGTCCAGCACCACGCTGTGTGCGCCTGCGGCCTTGGCCTGCCGTTCGGCCTCCAGCAGCAATTGGCTGCCCAATCCCTGGCCGCGCAGTTGCGGGTCAACCCAAAGTACATGGATGGCGAGCCAGCCTGCGCAGACGTCGCCGAGCAATCCGCCACGCAGCGTTCCGTCCCGGTCATGGCTGGCCAGCTGTACTGGCAGCTCATCAAAACTATTGCCGCTGGCCTTGCGGTTGAAGGCCAGCAGCTGCGCGCACAGCGCCCGCACATCCTGCGCGCTGGCTGCCTGCAACGCGCGCTGTGTCGACATCAGGCGTTGCGGTTGTGGGCGCGCATCGCGCGCTGCTTCTCACGGTCCCAGTCGCGTTCCTTGGCGGTGTCGCGCTTGTCGTGATTCTGCTTGCCCTTGGCCAGCGCGATCTCGATCTTGATCTTGTTCTTGCTCCAGTACATCGCGGTGGGTACCAGCGTGTAGCCGTCGCGTTCGACCCGGCCGATCAGTTTGTCGATCTCGCGCCGATGCAGCAGCAGCTTGCGTTGGCGGCGGTCTTCCGGAACGGTGTGGGTGGAGGCCTGGATGAGCGGGGTGATCTGCGCACCGATCAGGAAGATCTCGCCATCGCGCACATATGCGTAAGCGTCGGTCATGTTGCCGCGGCCAGCGCGGATCGCCTTGACCTCCCAGCCCTGCAGCACCAAGCCGGCTTCGACCCGGTCTTCCAGGTGGTATTCGTGGCGCGCGCGCTTGTTCAACGAGATGGTTTTGTCGGCCGTCCCGCTCTTTGCTTTATCCTTGCTTTGTTTCTTGCTCATTTCCGTATTGTCTCCGATTCGGGGGCTCCCCGAACACTTTCTGTATCTGTATCGCCATGACAACCATTCGTCGCAGCGCGCTGGTCGAACACTCCGCCGAGCGCATGTTCAACCTGGTCAATGATGTCACCGCCTATCCTGGCCGGTTCCGCTGGTGTGACAAGGCGGAAATCCTGGAGCAGGGCGAGGAGCGGCTGGTTGCCCGGCTGGATCTGGGGCTGGGCTCGTTCCGCACCTGGTTCATGACCGAAAACACCTTGCAGCGGCCGCACAGCATCGATATGAAGCTGCGCGAAGGCCCGTTCAAGCGCCTGCACGGCCGCTGGGAGTTCCACGCCCTGTCCGAGAGCGCCTGCAAGGTCACCCTGGAGCTGGAGTTCGAGCCGACCTCGCGGCTGCTGGGGCCTGCCTTGGCGCTGGGCTTCCAGGGCTTGGCCGATCGCATGGTCAACGACTTCGTGCGCGTAGCCGATCAGGAAGCCTGAGCGATGCGTGTAGAGGTGGTGCTGGCTTGGCCTGACCGTTACCAGCAGCGGCAGCTGGAGCTGCCTGAGGGCTGCACGGTCGCCGATGCGGTGGCCGAGGCGGCGCTGGATGGCGCTGCGGCAGCGGTGGCAATGGCGGTGCACGGCGTGCTGGCGCGTCCGCAGCAGCAGCTGCAGGACGGCGACCGGGTGGAGCTGCTGCGCCCCTTGCTGGCCGACCCCAAAGAAAATCGCCGCCGGCGGGCGCGCGGCGGCGATTGACCTTGCGAAGGCGGGGCTGGATCAGCGGCCCTTCTTCTTGTCCTTGGCCAGGTTGCGGCCGAACTGGCGCACGCTGTTGCGTGCCAGGTCGCCGTCCTGGGTCGGAAAATAGTCGCCTTCCCAGCGGGTGACCTGGTCGTTCTCGAAGAACACGACGAAGTTTTTCACCTCGGTCTTGCCCAGGCGGTTCACGCGCTGGCTGGCGGTGTAGTCCCAGCGCTGGGCGTGGAACGGGTCGGCAATGGACGGCGTGCCCAGCAGCGCGTTGACCTGCTGCTTGCTTTGGCCGACCTGCAACTGCGCCACGGACTGTTCACGGATCAGGTTGCCCTGATAGATGGGCTGCTTGTAGATAATGCCGCAGCCAGTAGTGGACAGGGCGACAACGGCGATCAACAGGAGGTTGCGCATTAGGTAGGGCAGTTGAGGAAATCGGGTCGATGATACACTCCCCGGCACCCAGCGCGATCTGACCGGAGATAACTGGCGTTAAACCGCCAATGAACACGATGGCTATGGAATCCAATGACCTGCGCAAAGTCGGCCTGAAGGTTACGCATCCGCGGATGCGCATCCTTGCCCTGCTTGAACAGAACACCCCCCAACACCACCACCTCACGGCCGAGGACATCTACCGCCAGTTGCTTGATTGCGGTGATGAGATCGGGCTGGCCACGGTTTACCGTGTGCTGACCCAGTTCGAGGCGGCGGGGCTGGTCCTCAAACACAATTTCGAAGGCGGCCAGGCGGTTTACGAGCTGGACCGCGGCGGCCACCACGACCATATGGTGGACGTGGACTCGGGCAAGATCATCGAGTTCGAAAGCCCGGAAATCGAGGAGCTGCAGCGGAAGATCGCGGCGGAACACGGTTTTGAGCTGGAAGAGCATTCGTTGGTGTTGTACGTGCGCAAGAAGCGTAAGTAAGGCTTTGGTAGCGCGGCCTATGGGCTGTTGCTGTTGAACTGAAAACACCGGCCAATGGCCGGTGTTTTTGTTTATGCAGTTGCTTCTGCTCCCTCCCTTTCGCGCAGCGAAGGGGAGGGTTTGGGAGGGGTGCTTTTGGAGCGGAGCCTTAAGAGCCAAGAGCTGCCCTCACCCCAACCCCTCTCCCGCAGGCGGGAGAGGGGCTTTAGAGCCAAAGCCAAAGCCAAAGCCAAAGCCAAAGCCCTGGCTTCCCGCTATCAGGCCTCCGTCAACAGCTTCCGTGCCGCCGCCCGCGCTTCCTTGCTGACCTCGGCGCCACCCAGCATGCGCGCCAGTTCTTCCTCGCGGCCCTTGGCATCCAGCAGCTCAACCGCGCTTTGGGTCATGCCTTCCACCGGTGCTTTGCTCACCCGGTAATGGGCATGGCCCTTGGAGGCAACCTGCGGCAAATGGGTCACGCACAGCACCTGGCGGCGTTCGCCCAGGGCGCGCAGTTTCTTGCCGACAATGTCGGCGATCGCGCCGCCAATGCCCGAGTCCACTTCGTCGAAAACCATGGTTGGCACGGCATCCAGGCCCAGCGCGGCGACTTCGATGGCCAGGGAGATGCGGGAAAGCTCACCGCCAGAGGCCACTTTGCGCAGGGCGCGGGCCGGCTGGCCGGCGTTGGCGGCGACCAGGAATTCAACCCGCTCGGCACCATTCGGGTCCGGGCGCAGCTGTGCCTGTGGCTCCAGCTCGATCCGGAACTGGCCGCCGCCCATGCCCAGCTCGCCGATCAGTGCGGTGGTGGTATCGGAAAGGGAGGCTGCGGCGACTTGGCGGCTGCTGGAAAGCGTCGCCGCCACGGCTTGCCAGCGGGCGGCAGCCTTGTCGATCTCGCCAGCCAGCTTGGCCAGACGCTCGTCGGCGCCGCGCAGCTGCTCCAGCTCGGCTTCGAGGCGATCGCGGGTGGCGGCGAGTTCTTCCATTGGCACGCGGTGCTTGCGGGCCAGGTCGTGCAGGCGGCTCAGTCGGCGCTCGATGTCCTCGAAAGCTTCCGGGTCGCTGTCCAGGTCGTCCTGGACCCGGTCCAGCTGGGCCAGCGCCTCATGCAGCTGGATGCCGGCGGCGTCCAGCATGGCATCGACCTCGCCAAGGCGGGCGTCGTGCTGGCTGACCCGGCTCAGTTCGTTTCGCACCTGTTGCAGCAGCGACAGCAGCGAGGGGCCATCTTCGTCGCCATTGAGCAGGCCGCCAGCGCGCTGGCAGGCTTCGATCAAGGCGGTGGAATGGGCCTGGCGGCGGTGGCTGGCGCCAAGCGCCGCGATGGCTGCCGGCTCCAGCTCCTCGCGCTGCAGCTCACCGAGCTGGTGCTCAAGAAAGCCGATCCGGTCGGAGACATCGCCTTGCTGGGATAGCGCGTCGCGCTCATCCAGCAACGCCTGCCATTGGGCACTGGCGTTGCGCACGGCAGCGCGTTCGGCCTCATTGCGGGCGAAGGCATCGAGCAGGGCCAGCTGGCTGGGGCGCGACAGCAGCGCCTGTTGGTCGTGTTGGCCGTGGATCTCGACCAGGAAGCCGGCCAGTTCGGACAGCTGCGATACCGGCACCGGGCGGCCATTGATGAAGGCGCGGGAGCCGCCATCGGCGCGGATCACCCGGCGCAGCTGGCATTGATCTTCGTCGTCGAGCTCGTTGTCGCGCAGCCAGTTGCGTGCCGGGGCGTCGTCGTCCAGGCTGAATTCGGCCGACAACTCGGCGCGGCTGGCGCCGTGGCGGACCACGCCGGAGTCGGCGCGCAGGCCGGACAGGAAGCCTAAAGCGTCCACCATCAATGACTTGCCGGCGCCGGTTTCGCCGGATACGACAGTCATGCCTGGGCCGAACTCGAGTTCGGTGGCGCGGACAACAGCAAAATCCTTGATCGATAGATGTCTGAGCATGGCTGGCAGGTCTAGGGGCCGCGCAAAACTAGCATGCGGGCTGGGCAGGTCAATGTAGGACAGACGGTGACCGGCACAGATTAGGAACAAAGCGTCTCATGGAGTGAGTCGGAGCCTTGAAACTCTCGGTACAGCCCACATACGGGTCGTGGTAGGCGGCAGAACATCCGCCAAGGAAGCGAAAATGAACCAAGAGCACACTGAATTCGACCCCGAGAACGCCGCCCTGGGCGGTGATGACGCGCAGCACGACCAGATCGAGGCGCTGCGCGCTGAGCTGGAGCAGGTCAAGGCCGAATCGCTGCGCGAACGCGCCGACCTGGACAACCAGCGCAAGCGTGTGGCCCGCGACATCGACCAAGCTCGCAAGTTCGCCAACGAAAAGCTGCTTGGCGACCTGCTGCCGGTGTTCGACAGCCTCGATGCAGGTTTGGCTGCCGCTGGCAGCGAGCCCAATCCGCTGCGCGAAGGTATGGAGCTGACCTACAAGCAGCTGCTCAAAGTAGCCGCTGACAACGGTCTGGTCCTGCTGGACCCGGCCGGCCAGGCCTTCAATCCGGAGCACCACCAGGCCATCAGCCAGGTGCCGGCACCGGCAGGCGTGGCACCGGGTGCGGTAGTGACCGTGTTCCAGAAGGGCTACCTGCTCAACGAGCGCCTGCTGCGGCCGGCGTTGGTTGTGGTGGCCCAGGCCGACTGATCGGCCGCGCTGGCTGGCCGCTGCCTAAATCAGGCGCGGTCGCCGGCAAACAGTGTTCCGGGGATGACTTGAATGTCATCAGGTCCTTCCCCATATCCCATTCATCCCCGGCGGCTGCCGGCAAACGAATACTCAGGAGTCCCCCATGGGCAAGATCATTGGTATCGACCTCGGCACCACCAACTCGTGTGTGGCGATCATGGACGGCGGCAAGGCCCGCGTCATTGAAAACTCGGAAGGCGACCGCACCACGCCCTCCATCGTCGCCTACACCAAGGACGGCGAAGTACTGGTGGGTGCCTCGGCCAAGCGTCAGGCCGTCACCAACCCGAAGAACACCTTCTATGCGGTGAAGCGCCTGATCGGCCGCAAGTTCACCGACGCCGAAGTGCAGAAGGACATCGCCCACGTGCCGTACGGCATCCTGGCGCATGACAACGGCGACGCATGGGTACAGACCAGCGATGCCAAGAAGATGGCACCGCAGGAAATCTCTGCCCGCGTGCTGGAGAAGATGAAGAAGACCGCCGAAGACTTCCTCGGTGAGAAGGTCACCGAAGCGGTCATCACGGTGCCGGCCTACTTCAACGACAGCCAGCGCCAGGCCACCAAGGATGCAGGCCGCATTGCTGGCCTGGATGTCAAGCGCATCATCAACGAGCCGACCGCGGCTGCCCTCGCCTATGGCCTGGACAAGGGTGACAACAAGGACCGCAAGATCGTTGTGTACGATCTGGGCGGCGGCACCTTCGACGTGTCGATCATCGAGATCGCCAACGTCGACGGCGAGAAGCAGTTCGAAGTGCTGGCCACCAACGGTGACACCTTCCTGGGCGGCGAAGATTTCGACAACCGCGTCATCGAGTACCTGGTTGAAGAGTTCCAGAAGGACCAGGGCATCGACCTGCGCAAGGACCCGTTGGCCCTGCAGCGCCTGAAGGACGCCGCTGAGCGTGCCAAGATCGAGCTGTCGTCCGCGCAGCAGACCGAAGTGAACCTGCCGTACGTCACTGCAGACGCTTCCGGTCCGAAGCACCTGAACATCAAGCTGACCCGCGCCAAGCTGGAAAGCCTGGTCGAAGAGCTGATCAAGAAGTCGATCGAGCCGTGCCGCGTTGCGTTGAATGACGCCGGCCTGCGTTCGAGCGACATCAGCGAAGTGATCCTGGTCGGTGGCCAGACCCGCATGCCGAAGGTGCAGCAGGCTGTTACCGAGTTCTTCGGCAAGGAACCGCGCAAGGACGTCAACCCGGACGAAGCCGTGGCACTGGGTGCTGCGATCCAGGGCGGCGTGCTGGGCGGCGACGTCAAGGACGTGCTGCTGCTGGACGTGACCCCGCTGTCGCTGGGTATCGAGACCATGGGTGGCGTGTTCACCAAGATCATCGAGAAGAACACCACCATCCCGACCAAGGCCTCGCAGACCTTCTCGACCGCCGAGGACAACCAGTCGGCCGTGACCGTGCACGTGCTGCAGGGTGAGCGCGAGCAGGCCCGTTACAACAAGTCGCTGGCCAAGTTCGACCTGTCCGGCATCGAGCCGGCACCGCGCGGCATGCCGCAGGTTGAGGTGTCCTTCGACATCGACGCCAACGGCATCCTGCACGTGTCGGCCAAGGACAAGAAGACCAACAAGGAACAGAAGGTCGAGATCAAGGCCGGTTCGGGTCTGTCCGAGGAAGAGATCGCACGCATGGTCGCCGACGCGGAAGCCAACCGCGAAGAAGACAAGAAGTTCCAGGAGCTGGTGCAGGCCCGCAACCAGGCTGACGGTCTGATCCACGCCACCCGCAGCGCCATCACCGAGCATGGCAGCAAGGTTGGCGGCGACGTGATCGGCAAGGTTGAAGCCGCACTGGCTGATCTGGAAACCGCGATGAAGGGCGACGACAAGGCGCAGATCGAAGCCAAGTCGAAGTCGCTGGAAGAAGCCGGTCAGGCGCTGTTTGCTGCCGCTTCGGCTGGTGAGCAGGGCGGTCCGGCTCCGGGCGGCGACGCCGGTGCCCAGTCCAATGACGACGTGGTGGACGCTGAGTTCACCGAAGTCAAGGACGACAAGAAGTAAGCAAGGCCGGAGTTGTACCTGGGGATTCGGGATTCGGAACTACTGTTCCGGCTTCCGGATCCCCTTCCGGTATCTGCAATACCAGGCTTTCCGTCCCTGATTTCCAACCCCGATTACAGAACCTCATGTGCCAATGAAACGCGATTATTACGAAGTACTGGGCGTAGCCCGCACCGCCACCGATGAAGAGCTGAAGAAGGCCTATCGCCGTTGCGCGATGAAGCACCACCCGGACCGCAACCCGGGCGATGCTGCTGCCGAAGCTGCCTTCAAGGAGTGCAAGGAGGCGTACGAAACCCTGTCCGACGGCAATAAACGGCGCATGTACGACGCCCACGGCCACGCTGCGTTCGAACACGGCATGGGCGGTGGTGGTCCGGGTGGTCCGGACATGAACGATATTTTCGGCGACATCTTCGGCAACATCTTTGGCGGAGGTGGCGGCGGTCCGCGCCAGCCGCGTCGCGGTGCCGATATCGGCTACGTGATGGAGCTGGACCTGGAAGAAGCGGTGGCCGGCGTTGAGCGCCGCATCGAGATTCCGACCCTGGCCGAGTGCGGTGATTGCGACGGCAGTGGCTCGGAAGACCGCAAGGTCGAGACCTGCAATGTCTGCGGTGGCCGCGGCCAGGTACGCGTGCAGCGTGGCATCTTCGCCATGCAGCAGGCCTGCCATAACTGCGATGGTCGCGGTCAGATCATCAGCAAGCCGTGCAAGACCTGCTACGGCAATGGCCGTGTCGAGGAAGACAAGGTGTTGTCGGTCAAGGTGCCGGCGGGCGTTGATACCGGCGATCGCATCCGCCTGCAGGGCGAGGGCGAAGCCGGCCCGGCCGGTGCGCCGGCGGGTGACCTGTATGTGGAAGTGCGCGTGCGCGAGCATGCGATCTTCACCCGCGACGGCGACGACCTGCACTGCGAAGTGCCGGTGCGTATCTCGCAGGCAGCGCTGGGCGACGCAATCCGCGTCGCAACCCTGGGCGGCGAAGCGGAAATCCGCATCCCGGCCGAGACCCAGACCGGCAAGCTGTTCCGCCTGCGTGGCAAGGGTGTCAAGTCGGTGCGCAGCCGTACCGAAGGCGACCTGTACTGCCGCGTCGTGGTGGAAACCCCGGTCAACCTGACGGCCGAGCAGCGCAAGCTGTTGGAGCAGTTTGAAGCTACGTTCATCGGCGAAGAAGCGCGCAAGCACTCACCGAAGTCGGCGACCTTCATCGACGGCGTGAAGGGCTTCTGGGAGCGCATGAAGTCCTGAGCCTCACCTGTAGTGCCGAGCCATGCTCGGCATTGGCCTTACCGGTGACGCCCTGCCTGCATGGATCGCTTGTAACGCCCCTGCCGAGCATAGCTCGGCACTACGTGAATCAAAGCCGCAGCTTGCTGCGGCTTTTTTTCGTTATGCCATCTTCCATTGGTTGCGCGCGCAAGCGTATGCACTCGCGCCTCGTCCTGCGGACGTAGAATAGGGCGATGAACGAAGTCGACCATAGCCATCTCGTGCACGGTCGTCGGCAACGCCCGGATGGGCCGTCGCCGGTGGACGTGATTTCCGTGCAATCCCAATTGGTCTACGGCCATGCCGGCAACAGTGCGGCGGTGCCGCCACTGCGCGCCCTGGGCCTGCGCGTCGCCGAAATCCCCACCACGCTGCTGAGCAACGCGCCGTTCTACGAGACCCTGCGCGGCCGCGTGCTGCCTGCAGACTGGTTCGCCGAGCTGTTGCAGGGCGCAACCGAGCGTGGTTTGCCGCAGCGTGCAGGGGCCCTTGTGTCCGGCTACTTCGGCAGCGTCGCCAACGGCGCCGCCTTCGCTGATTGGCTGGACGAAGTGCTGCCGCAATCGCCGCAGCTGCGTTACTGCCTGGACCCGGTGATCGGCGATACCCATACCGGCCCTTACGTTGAGCCCGGGCTGGAAAAGATCTTCATCGAACGCCTGCTGCCGCATGCTTGGCTGGTCACCCCGAACGCTTTCGAGCTGGGTCGTTTGACCGGCATGCCGGCGCTGGAGCAGGACGACGCCATCGCTGCATCGCGCAAGCTGCTGGAGCGCGGCCCGGAATGGGTGATTGCGCATTCGGTCTCCGGCGACCCCGGCGAGCTGGTGACGCTGGCCATTGGCCGCGAACAGATCTGGCGCTGGACCTCACCGCATCTGCCGGTGGATGTGGCCGGTACGGGTGACGTGTTGATGTCGCTGCTGGTCGCCTTCCTGCTCAAGGGCCACAGCTTCGAGGACGGTGTGGGCCGCGCCATCGCCGGCGTGCATGCGGCGTTGGAAGCGACCTTGGCCACCGGCGTGGAGGAGTTCGACGTATTGGCAGCTGCACCAGCGGCGTTGGGTACGCCGTATCGCTTCCGCGCCGAGCGTCTGGCGTGAGTCTGCGTCCGGTCATAGGCATCGTCGGTAGCGGCGGTGCCTTTGGACGTTGGCTGCGCGGTTTCTTCGCGTCACGCATGGGCCTGCAGGTGATTGGCCATGATCCGGTCGATGCAGACTCGCAGACGCCGGAGCAGTTGCTGGAACAGGCCGATGTGCTGCTGTTCTCGGCGCCGATCCGACATACGCCAGCATTGATCCGCGACTACATCCTGCAATCGGCGGGACGTGAGCGCGGCAAGCTGTGGCTGGACGTTACCTCGATCAAGGCCGAGCCGGTGGCAGCGATGCTGGAATCGCAGGCCTCGGTCGCCGGCCTGCACCCGATGACCGCACCGCCGAAGGCGCCGACCTTGAAGGGCAGGGTGATGGTGGTCTGCGAAGCGCGGTTGGATGCGCAGTGGCAGGCGTGGCTGGATGAACTGTGCATCGCCTTGCAGGCCGAATGTGTGCGCGGCACCGCCGAGCACCACGACCGGGTCATGGCGCTGGTGCAGGCGATGGTGCACGCCACACATCTGGCCCAGGCCGGCGTGCTGCGCGAGTACGCGCCGATGCTGGGTTCGCTGAGCGAACTGATGCCGTATCGATCGGCTGCGTTTGAACTGGATGCGGCGGTGATCTCGCGCATTCTGTCGTTGAATCCTGCGATTTACGAAGACATCCAGTTCGGCAATCCGCATGCCGGTGAAGTGCTGGACCATCTGTTGCAGCAGCTGCAGCAACTACGTGGTCTGGTGGGGAAGGGTGACGATGCCGCGCGAGCGCTGTTCCGCAGCCAGTACCTTGCCGACAACAAGGCGGCGGTGGACGAGCAGACCCTGCGCGATGGCAACTACAGCTTCGAGCGGGTCGGCTACCTGTTGGCGGACCTGACCGACCAGCGTGCGATGAGCGTGCATCTGCCGGAGGACCGCGCCGGCTCCTTGCGCGAGTTGCTGCATGTGTTCGAACGCCATGGCATCAGCCTGGCCTCGATTCATTCCTCGCGCACGCCGAGCGGTGAGGTGCATTTCCGGATGGGCTTCGTGCAGGCGTATGCACCTGACGTGATTTCAGCCGCCAGCGACGAGATCAACAGCAGTGGCATAGGCCGGGTGCTGGAGCGCTAAGCGCGTCGCTCCCACAGAATCCCCGACCTTGTAGGAGCGGCGTAAGCCGCGAAGCCCGTGAGCCAACAGCAGCAAGAGCTACTGCAACCGCAACAGCCCAAAAGCCCAAAAGCACCCCTCCCCAACCCTTCCCTTTGCTGCGCAAAGGGAGGGAGCGCAACTCCATCGGCGTCTCACCGGCTGCGACTTAATCCACAGCGACGTGTGTGCAAGCATGTGGATAATCACTGACATCCCTTGGGGCGCAAGGCTGTCAAGATGGTTGGTGAAAAATTGATCAGTCGCGGGCTGCATCGGCAAAGCGTATTCAGAATTACCCGGCCGGCTTGGAGCTGGGCCTCCCTGGTGCGCGCCGGCAGTGATCACGGCGCGCTGTAGAAGCAGGAAGTCAGGCCCGGTAGGGCTGGTTCATCGACAGGCTGACTTCGCCATCGGCACTGAACAGGTTGCTGCCACGACGTAGCAGCGGTCGGCCATCGGCCAGCTCGTAGCGCGGTGGACGGTTTGTGCTGCTGGCCTGGCTGGTGCTGGGTTCATCAAGAAACTCGATGACGATGCAGCTTTCGCCATCGCGGGTGGTTGCAGGGAATTGTCGGAACGCCATAGCTCGCCTCCAGTGCTGGAAAGGTGATCTCACTGCATCAGTGCGACCACCGTGTGAGCTTGCCGCCGGCCTTGTTAGCGATGCGTTACCGCAGCGTTCTCAATCGATGAATTGCAGTCGCGCCAGCTCGGCATACAAGCCATCCTGGGCCAACAGTTCAGCATGCGTGCCCTGCGCGACGATGCGGCCATGGTCCATCACCACAATGCGATCGGCCTTCAAGACAGTTGCGAGGCGATGGGCGATCACCAGTGTCGTGCGGCCTGCCATCAATCGCTCCAGCGCCTGCTGCACAGCGCGTTCACTCTGTGCGTCCAGCGCGCTGGTGGCTTCGTCCAGCAGCAGTACCGGTGCATCCTTGAGCAGGGCACGGGCGATTGCCACGCGCTGCTGCTGTCCGCCGGACAGGCGTGCGCCGCGTTCGCCCAGGTCGCTGGCATAGCCTTCCGGCAACTGCATCAGGAAATCGTCGGCCTCGGCCGAGCGCGCAGCAGCGCGAACGTCCTCGTCGCTGGCTTCGAGCCGGCCATAGCGGATGTTGTCGGCAGCGCTGGCAGCAAACAGGGCCGGCTGTTGTGGCACCAGCGCAATACTCTGGCGCAGCTGTGCCGGATCAAGCTCGCGCAGGTCGACGCCGTCCAGGCGCAGATTGCCGCTGTCCGGATCATGGAAGCGCAGTAGCAGCGACAACACAGTGCTTTTGCCGGCACCTGAGGGGCCGACCAGGGCCACGGTTTCGCCCGGCGCCACGGTCAGGCTGAAATCGTCCAGCGCCGGATGATCCGGGCGCTGTGGGTAATGGAACGACACATGCTCGAAGCGGATCTCGCCGCGAACCGGCGAGGGCAGCGGTTGCGGTTGCGCCGGTGCGGTGATCTGTGGGTTCTCGGCCAGCAGTTCACCAATGCGGCCCATGCCGCCGGAGGCGCGCTGCAGTTCGTTCCAGACTTCGGCCAACGCGCCGACCGAGCCGCCGCCGATCAAGGCGTACAGCACGAACTGGCCCAGCGTACCTGCCGTCATGCGGCCGTCGACGACGTCGTGCGCGCCCGACCACAGCACCGCAACGATGGCACCGAACACCAGCACGATGGCGATGGCGGTGACGAAGGACTGGGTGCGGATGCGGCGCTTTGCGGTGGCCACGGAGATGTCCAGCGCGGCCTCGAAGCGGCCACGCTCGTAGGGTTCGCGGGCATGCGCCTGCACGGTACGCACCGCGCCGAGCGTTTCCGAGGCCAGGGCATTGGCGTCGGCGACGCGGTCCTGGCTGGCACGGGAGATCTTCTGCAACTGGCGTGCACCCAGCACGATGGGCAGTACCGCCAACGGAATGCCGATCAGCGAGTACACGGCCAGGTGCGGGCTGGTGACGAACAGCATCACCATCGCGCCGATCACCGTAACGCTGCTGCGCAGTGCCACCGACATGGTCGAGCCAATCACGCTGCGCAGCAGTTCGCTGTCGGCGGTCAGCCGCGATACCAGCTCGCCGCTGCGGGTGCGGTCGTGGAAGCCGGCATCCAGCCCGATCAGGTGCGCATAGAGCTTGCCGCGCAGGTCGGCGACGACCTTTTCGCCCAGCAGGGAGACGAAGAAAAAGCGTGCGGCGGTGGCCAGGGCAAGCACCACCGCGACGATGAACAGCAGCAGGAAGGCACGGTTGATCTCGCCACCACCGGAGAAGCCGTGGTCGATCATCTGCTTGACCGCCATCGGCAGGCTCAAGGTCGCCGTCGAGGACACTGCCAGTGCGACCAGCCACGCGGTGAACAGGCCGGCGTGACGGCGCACGAATGGCCACAGGGTTTTCAGGCTGCCGAGTTTCTGCAGCTTGCGTTGCGGCGGTGTGGAAGGGGTTTCAGTCATGGTCGACGGGTTCGCTCAGGCGTAGGCGGTCGCGGGTGGCGTCGCGCAGGCGCAGCGCCAGCGCATCGATCTGGTCTGCCGGCAGGCGCACATGCAGGCGCAGGCCTTCAGGCAGGAAGTGTTCTTCAAGCTTCTCGGCTCCGGCGGAGCCGAGCAAGGTGTGCACGATGCCCATGTCTTCAAAGCCGCATTGCAGGATGCGCTCGGTCATCGGCACCAGTGGGCTGCGCTGGGCCAGTCGCAGGCATTCGGCGGCAGTACCGCCATAGGCCCGGACCAGACCGCCTGCGCCCAGTTTGATGCCGCCATACCAGCGTGTCACCACGACTGCGATGCGGTCGTAACCCTGGCCATCAATCGCTGCGAGAATCGGGCGTCCAGCGGTGCCTGCCGGCTCGCCGTCGTCACTGGAGCGATAGTCATTGCCGTGCCGGTAGGCCCAGCAGTTGTGGGTGGCGTCGACATCCGATACCGACTGGATGAACGCCAGCGCTGCGGCGGCGTCGGTGATCGGCGCTGCCTGCGCGAGGAAGCGGCTGTGTTTGATCTCCAGCTCGTGGCTGGCGGGTGCGGCGAGAGTGTCGAGCATTGCCGTCATTCTAGTGGCAGCGCTGCAAAGCGGTAGCCGATGCAGCTCAATCCTTGAGCAGCGGGCGCAGATCGCGCGGAATGCGTGCTTCCGGGTAGTCGTGTGCGAAGCGCCGCAGGCTGGCCTTTGCACCGTCCAGATCACCGGCCTCGTGGCGTTCACGGATGCGCTTGATCCATTGGTGACGCGACAGCGCGGCATCGGCCTCGATATCCGGAGTGCTGTCGGCGGCGACGGCTTCGGCCCGTTGGCGGCGCGCCTCGGCGGCCTTGCTGACGGCCTTGGTGCCAGCATGCGGGATCGGCGTGGAGCCAGATGCCGGACGTGGCGCTGCTGCGCGTGCGGATGCGGCTTCGCTGCGATAGAGGTCAGCCTGCGCGGCAGCGGTGCTGATGGTTTGCTCGGCTTGAACCGGGGCAGCCATCGGTGCCGGGGCCATCATCGGCATCGGCGCGGCGGGAGGCGCGGGCGGTGCAGGGGACGCGGCCGGCGCGGCGGAGAAGGCGCGGGGGGATTGCCCTGCATTGCTGGCGCTGGATTTTTCGACAACGTTCGTCTCGTCGTTGCGCGCCACACTTGCCTGCGCAGCTTGCGGCGCATCGGCATGGCGCTCCTTCGCGCTTGCCACGGACTGGGCTTGCGGTGCTGCCGGTGCCGGGGCAGCGGCAGCATCTTCGGCTGATTGGCTTGGCATTGACGCCGCAGCCGGAGCCGCCGCCTCTGCGGCTGCCATATCGGCAGCAGGTGCTGCGAGCTCGGCGTGCTGCATCGCTGGTTGCGGCGGCAGCGGGCGCAGCTGCCAGGCCAGGCCAACCACCAGCACCAGTGACGCAGCCACAGCGAATGAAGACACCAGCCCACGGCGACGTCCCCAGCCGCGGCTGCGCGATGCTGGGTGCGGGGTGGTGGGCGCTTGTTGGTGCGCCACCGATGTCGTTGATTGAGGCTGAGCTGGCGCCTGCGGGTTGCCGCGGGCCATGGCCAGGATGCTGGCATCCAACTGCGCGCTGGGCCCTGCGGCACCAGCGCCTGGCCGGCCGAGCAGCCGGGCCAGCTCACGTTCTTCGGGGGTCAGCATGTCTGGGATGTTCATTCGCTCAACCTCGCGCGCAGCTTGTCCATCGCATAGCGCAGCCGCGACTTGACGGTTTCCCGGCCCACGCCGGTTATCTGCCCGATCTCCTCCAGGCTGAGTTCCTGTTCCAGCCGCAGGATCACGACCTCCTGTTGCTCCGGTGGCAACTCGGCCAAGGCCTGGCGTAGCTGCAGGCGCTGGGCCTGTTCGTCTGCCAATAGTTCCGGTGTGCAGTTGTCGGCCAGGCGTGCAGTGCGCTCGTCGGCATCTTCTGGTGCTGAAGGGCGATGGCGGGCGGCACGCCAATGGTCATTGAGGCGATTGTGGGCGATACGGAACAGCCAGGTGGCGAAGGCAGCATCGGGCTTCCAGCCAGCGCGGGCATTGATCATCTTCTGCCAGACGTCCTGGAACAGTTCCTCAGCCAAGGGTCGGTCGCGCAGCTGGCCCAGCAGATAGTGGAACAGTCGCGCGCGATGCCGGGCATAGAGCTCGGAAAACGCATCGCTGTCACCGTCGGCGTAGGCCAACATCAGCACTTCATCGGTAGGGGTCTGGACAGCGGTATCCACGGGACAAGCGTAGTGGTTGGGCGGGATTCTGCCTAGCTCGGCGGGGCCGATGCAGAGACGCTTATTCATAATTGTGAATTGGAATCTTTTTCTGCGACGCACTGCTCTTGACCGCTGCGAAAGGTATGCTGGTCGATCAGGGGGGAGTTCCGCGTTGCCGGGACCCAGAGAGAGCGGATACATGTCGTATAGCGAGCTTGACGCGAGGGTTGAACCCCAGCGCGCCGAAACATTTTCGCCGGTCACCAAGGTGGTGGCGACATTGCAGGGTTTGTTGCCGTCGACCAGCACGGTTGCGCTGGCGTGGCGCGATGGCGTGCTTGGCGAGGGCAGCTGCAGTTTCCCGGAGTCTGCCGTCAGCCTGTGTCAGTTGGCGCGAGACTGCCTTGCGGGGCGTTCCCCAGGCTTGCCGCTGACTACCCAGCGACTGGAATGGAGCCACGACAGCGACGCGGACTATGTACTGTTGATCGACATCGCAGAGGCATTGCCTGCCGCGCGCCTTGAAGCATGGCAGGGCACGGCGCGGGTGCTGATCTGCTCGGCAATGGAGTTGATGCGCCAACGCATCCAGATTGAAGAGCTGCAGCGTTCCAAGCAACTGCAGAAGGCCTTGTTTGAAATCGCCGACCTGGCCGGTGCCGACCTTGCGATGATGGAGATGATGGCGCATTTCCATCGCATCCTGGGTTCATTGATGTATGCCGAGAATTGCTACATCGTCGAGTGCGATGAAAACCAGCAAAGCCTGGAGTTCCTGTACTTCGTTGATACCCACGACAGTTATCTGCCTGAGCCCGGGCGCCGTTATCGCTACGAGGAAATGCCTGCCAGCTTGACCTTTGCTGTGCTGCGCAATGGTCGTGCATTGAGCGGGCCGTCGCGTGAGCTGGCCAAATACCTCGAACAGCCGTACGAGGTGTCCGAAGGTGTGGAAAGTACCGACTGGCTGGGTGTGCCGATGTGGCGCGACAACCGCGTATGCGGGGCGATCGTGGTGCAGAGTTATGTCGCCGATGCCTGCTATGGCGAAGAAGAGCTGGCGCTGCTGAACTTTGTCGCCAAGCACATCCTCACTGCGATGGATCGCCATCAGGCGCACGCGCAGTTGGAGCAGCGGGTCTGGCAGCGTACCCAGGATCTGGAGCGCATAAACAATCACCTGCAGGGCGAGATCGTCGAGCGGCGGCGTGCGGAAATGCTGCAGGCGGCGCTGTTCAATATTTCCGAGCTGGCGCTGAGTGGCAAGGCCACCGGCGAGTTCTACGCGCAGGTGCACGAGATCATTGGCCGCCTGCTGGATGCCAGCAATTTCTACGTGGCGATGGTGACCGAGGATGCGACAGGCATCGAGTTCGTCTATTCGGTTGATCGTTTCAATCGAGAACGTGCAACCCGGGTGTTCAGCGATGGCCTGACCGAGTACGCATTGCAACGCCGCGAACCGGTCCTGCTGACGCGTGCGGATATCGACGAATTGATCGCCGCCGGCACCTTGAAAGAGTTCGGTGCCAAGTCGCAGTGCTGGCTGGGCGTGCCCTTGTTCAGCGATGAGGAAGTGGTCGGTGTGATCGCCGTACAGAGCTACAACCCGGAGGTTGTATTCAGTGCCGATGATCAGCGCTTGTTGGTATTTGTGGCGCGCACGATTGGCAACAGCCTGGCCCGCCAGCGCGACCAGCGACGGCTGGTGCAGGCGTATGCGGACCTGGAATTGCGGGTAACCGAACGTACCCGTGAACTCGGTGAGGTGAACCAGAAGCTGCTGGGCCAGATCGGCGAGCGTATGCGCGCCGAACAACGTTTGACCCATCTGGCCATGCACGACGTGTTGACCGGGCTGCCCAACCGGCTGCACCTGCAGGATCGCCTTGAACGCGCCATCGAGAATGCAGAGCTGGGCATAGCCCCACATTTCGCCCTGCTGTTCCTGGATCTGGACCGCTTCAAATGGGTCAACGACAGTATTGGCCACGCCGCCGGCGATCAGATGCTGGTCGAGGTAGCACGCAGGCTGGTGGGGCTGGTCCGTGGCGAAGATGTAGTGGCGCGACTGGGGGGCGACGAGTTCGCCCTGCTTGTGCACTCGGACCGCGGCTCGAATGCAGCGATGGATCTGGGCCGACGCCTGCTCAAGGCGCTGGAGGCGCCGATGTGGGTGGATGGGCGTGAGCTGTTCCCGTCCGGCAGCATTGGTATCGCGGTATGGGATGCGCGCTATAGCTCCGGCGCGGACCTGCTGCGTGATGCGGACGCTGCCATGTACCGGGCCAAGCTCAAGGGCCAGGACCGTTGCGTGATGTTCGACGGTGCGATGCACGACGAGGCCATGCGCAGCCTGGAGCTGGAAGCGGACCTGCGAAGGGCGATCAAGAAGCGCGACTTCCTGCCGTATTACCAGCCTATCGTGTCCTTGCTTGACGGCCAGGTGGTCGGCCACGAAGCGCTATTGCGTTGGCGACATGAGCGTCGCGGCGTGCTGCTGCCGGGGGAATTCCTGTCGCTGGGTGAAGAGAGCGGCTTGATCGAACAGGTCGACTGGCAGATCTACGAGCAGGTGATGCAGGACATGGCTGCGTCGGCTGTCGGCTACATCTCGGTGAACGTGTCACCACGGCATTTCCGTTCGGCAGAGTTTGCATCGCGGTTGCTTGGGATGCTGGACGCGGCGGGGGCAGATCCTGAGCGCCTGCGCGTGGAGATCACCGAGATGGCCTTGCTTGATGACGAGCCGCGCACCTTGCGTGCGCTGCATCAGCTACGTGAGCGCGGCGTGGTGGTGCAGCTGGATGACTTCGGCACCGGTTACTCGGCGCTTTCCTATCTGCATCGCTTCCCGATCAGTGCGCTGAAAGTGGACCGCAGTTTTGTAGCTGGCCTGCACGATGAAGGCAGCAACAGCACGCACACCTTGGTGCAGGGCGTGCTGTCGCTCGCGCGCACGCTGGGCATCGAAACGATAGGCGAGGGCATCGAAAACGAGCGGCAGCTGCAGACGCTCAAGGAGCTGGGCTGCAACTTTGGCCAGGGTTACCTGCTGGGTTACCCGGCGCCGCGCGAGGAGACCTTGCAGCGGACATAAGCGCTGCCGATTTGTAGGAGCGGCGTAAGCCGCGAAACCGGCAATGCCTCCGCCGCGCATCGGCTGCAATTGCACGATGCATGTTGGTCGTTGCTGTTGCTTGCTTCAAAGGCCTGTGATCTGTGCAGGACACGAGCTTCGCGGCTCACGCCGCCCCCGCAACCGGTCGGTCGGGTTTTTGTGGGAGCGGCGTCAGCCGCGAAGCCGGAGATGCTTCCGGCTGCACATCGGCTTGGATTGCACGATGCGTGTTGGTCGTTGCTAGCTTGGGGTGCTGGCAAGCTGTGTTGGTACGAGCTTCGCGGCTCCCGCCGCTCCCCCAAAAGCGCCTTGGTGCCTCAGCGCAGCGCGTTGCGCTTCTTCTCGTCGAACCACTTGTCGGCCTGGGCCGGCGAGTAGTTGCGCATCCACTCCAGCATCTGCGTGGCGTCGTCGCCGTACCACAGGTCCTCGCGCTGCTCCGGGTGCAGGAAGCGCTCGCTGACCATGGTGTCGATCATGCCGATCAGCGGCTGGTAGAAACCGTCGATATCGAGGAAGGCACAGGGCTTGTGGCCGATGCCGAGCTGGCGCCAGGTCAGCATCTCGAAGATCTCCTCGGCGGTGCCGAAGCCACCGGGCAGGGCGACGAAGGCATCGGACAGGTCGAACATGCGCGACTTGCGCTCATGCATGGAGCTGACGATCTCCAGTGAGGTCACGCCCTTGTGCGCCACTTCCATGTCCACCAGGTGCTGCGGGATCACGCCGGTGACTTCGCCACCTGCTGCCAGCACGCCATCGGCTACCGCGCCCATCAGGCCGGTACGGCCGCCGCCATAGACCAGACGCAGGCCTTCGTTGGCGATGCGCGTGCCCAGTTCGGTGGCGCGTTCGACGTAGATGGGCTTGGCGCCGGGGTTGGAGCCGCAATAGACGCAGATGGACTTCATGTGTTGTTCCTGATGGATGGGAAGAGGTGGTCGTTCTGCTGCCGATGAATGCGCACGCAGACCGGGGACTACAAAAGCAAGAAGGCTCCGCCTTGGCGGAGCCTTCAGGTCACAGGCCGTGGAGCTTAGTTGGCCTTGTGGATGGCGCGCTTGGTCACCGCCATCGCCGCGTCGTGCACTGCCTCGGACAGCGACGGGTGGGCGTGGCAGATGCGGGCCAGGTCATCGGACGAGCCGCTGAACTCCATGGTCAGCACACCTTCGTGCACCAGCTCGGAGACATTGGCGCCGACCAGGTGCATGCCCAGCACGCGGTCGGTTTCGGCGTGCGCCAGCACCTTGACGAAGCCAGCCGGCTCCACCATGGCGACGGCGCGGCCGTTGGCGGCGAACGGGAAGCTGCCGGCCTTGTAGGGAATGCCCTCGGCCTTGAGCTGGGCTTCGGTCTTGCCGACCCATGCCAGTTCCGGCTCGGTGTAGATGACCCACGGGATGGTGTCGAAGTTGACGTGGCCGGGCAGGCCAGCGATCAGCTCGGCCACGGCAACGCCTTCCTCGAAGCCCTTGTGGGCCAGCATCGGGCCGCGCACGCAGTCACCCACCGCCCACACGCCGTCAACGCCGGTGTGGCAATGGTCGTCGACCACGATCTGGCCACGCTCGTTGAGCTGCACGCCGGTGCCTTCGGCCAACAGGCCCTTGCTGGCGGCGCGGCGGCCAACGGCCACCAGCAGCTTGTCGACGGTCAGGGTCTTTTCGCCCTCGGCGTCGGTGTAGCTGACGATGACTTCCTCGCCCTTGATCTCGGTCTTGGAGACCTTGGCGTTGAGGCGGATGTCCAGGCCCTGCTTCTTGAATTCCTTGGCGGCAACCTTGGCCACTTCGGCGTCGGCGGCGGCCAGGAACTCCGGCAGTGCTTCCAGGATGACCACTTCCGAACCCAGGCGCTTCCACACGCTGCCCAGTTCCAGACCGATCACGCCGGCGCCGATGACGGCCAGGCGCTTCGGCACTTCGGTGAAGTCCAGCGCGCCGACGTTGTCGACGATGTGCTTGCCGTCAAACTTGGCGAACGGCAGTTCGATCGAATCCGAACCGGCGGCGATGATGACGTTGGTGCCCTTGAGCTCGACTTCCGAACCGTCGTGCTGCTTGACCTTGACCACATTGCCGGCCTGCAGCTGGCCGAAGCCGTAGTAGGTGGCAACCTTGTTGGCCTTGAACAACTGGGCGATGCCGCCGGTGAACTGCTTCACGATGGCGTCCTTGCGGCCGACCATCTTGTTCACGTCGATCTTGGCGTCGTTGAAGCTGATGCCGTGCTGATCGAAGATGTGGCCCATGTTCCAGTACTGGCGCGAGGAGTCCAGCAGCGCCTTGGACGGGATGCAGCCCACGCGCAGGCAGGTGCCGCCCAGTGCCGGCTTGCCGTCCTTGCCCAGCGCTGCATCGATGCAGGCGGTCTTCAGGCCCAGCTGTGCGGCGCGGATGGCAGCGTGGTAGCCGGCCGGACCAGCACCGATGACGACGACGTCGAATTGTTCAGCCATTTGAGATTCCTTGGTACCAATCCCTTCTCCCTGTGGGAGAAGGGGGCGCGTAGCGCCGGATGAGGGTGCGGGAGGGCCTCGGCCCTCACCCCAACCCCTCTCCCGGTGGGAGAGGGGCTTCGAGCGGAATTACAGACCGAACAGCATGCGGCCCGGGTTTTCCAGCTGGTTCTTGATGTCCACCAGGAACTGCACCGAATCCTTGCCGTCGATGATGCGGTGGTCATAGGACATGGCCAGGTACATCATCGGCGCGATCACGACCTGGCCGTTCTCGGCGATCGGACGGTCCTTGATGGCGTGCATGCCCAGGATGGCGCTCTGCGGCGGGTTGACGATCGGGGTCGACATCAGCGAGCCGAAGGTGCCACCGTTGGTCACGGTGAAGGTACCGCCCTGCAGTTCTTCCAGCGACAGCTTGCCGTCACGGGCCTTCTTGGCGTAATCGGCAATCGCCTTCTCGATGTCGGCGAACGACATGCGCTCGACGTTGCGCAGCACCGGGGTCACCAGGCCCTTCTCGGTCGAGACAGCGATCGAGATGTCCGAGTAGCCGTGATAGATGATGTCGTCACCATCGATCGAGGCATTGACCAGCGGGAAGCGCTGCAGTGCGTTGGCAGCGGCCTTGACGAAGAAGCTCATGAAGCCCAGCTTGATGCCGTGGGCCTTGACGAACTCTTCCTGCAGTTCCTTGCGCGCAGCCGAGACCTTGGACAGGTTGACTTCGTTGAAGGTGGTCAGCATGGCGGTCGAGTTCTTCGACTGCATCAGACGCTCGGCAATGCGCTTGCGCATGCGGGTCATCGGCACGCGTTCTTCCGGACGTGCGCCGCCGGCCTTGCCGACGCCGCCGTTGCGGGCGAAGTTGACGATGTCTTCCTTGGTGACCGCGCCATGACGGCCGGTACCGGACACGTCAGCCGGGTTCACGCCCTCGGTAATTGCCGAGAAGCGGGCGCCCGGGGGCAGGGCGTCGGCAGCCGACTTGGCAACCGGGGCCGGTGCAGCGGCAGCAGCCGGAGCGGCGGCGGCCGGGGCAGCAGCCTTCGGTGCCTCGGCAGCAGCGGCCGGAGCGGCAGCAGCAACCGCGCCTTCCTCGATGATCGCCAGGATCTGGCTCGAGGTGACGGTGTCGCCTTCCTGGAACTTGATTTCCTTCAGCACGCCATCAACCGGCGCCGGTACTTCCAACACGACCTTGTCGGTTTCCAGGTCGAGCAGGTTCTCATCACGCTTGACGGCCTCGCCAGCCTTCTTGTGCCAGGTGGCGATGGTGGCGTCGGAGACGGATTCGGGCAGTACCGGTACTTTGACTTCGGTGGCCATTTGGCTGATTTCCTGGTTTCGTTTTCTTGTGGAAAAGGGGGCTTATTCGGCGTAGTTGTCGTCGATCTTGTTGACCAGCGCGTCGGCGAGCAGCTGTGCGAGTTCGCGCAGGTGATCGGACATGTGGCCAACAGCAGGCGACGGAGAACGCGGGCGACCGGCATAGTGCAGGGCCTGGCCATCGGCCACGCATGCCTGCAGGTGGTGCTTGATCTGGTACCACGCACCCTGGTTCATCGGCTCTTCCTGGCACCACACAACGTCGGTGGCTTTGCCGTACTTCTTCAGTTCGGCAGCCAGCGCCGGGCGCGGGAACGGGTAGAGCTGCTCAACGCGTACCAGTGCAACGTCATCCTGGCCGCGCTTGGTCACGTCTTCCAGCAGGTCGTAGTAGACCTTGCCAGAGCACACGACCACGCGCTTGACCTTCTTGGCGTCCGCGGTGGCGTCACCGATCAGGTGCTGGAACTCGCCATTGGCCATTTCATCCAGGCTGGACACGGCCAGCTTGTGACGCAGCAGCGACTTGGGCGACATGACAACCAGCGGCTTGCGGGTGTCCATGCGCATCTGGCGACGCAGCATGTGGAATGCCTGTGCCGGGGTGGACGGCACGCAGACCAGCATGTTCTCCAGTGCGCACAGCTGCAGGAAGCGCTCAAGGCGCGCCGAGCTGTGTTCCGGGCCCTGGCCTTCATAGCCGTGCGGCAGCAGCAGGGTCAGGCCGGAGATACGGCCCCACTTTGCTTCGCCGGAGGCGATGAACTGGTCGATCACGACCTGGGCACCGTTGGCGAAGTCGCCGAACTGACCTTCCCAGATGCACAGGGTGTTCGGATCGGTGGTGGAGAAGCCGTACTCGAACGCCATCACAGCTTCTTCGCTGAGCAGCGAATCGATGATGGTGGCCTGTTCCGGCGACTCGACCAGCTGACGCAGCGGCAGGTAGTAGTTGTCGGTCTTCTGGTCGTGCAGGATCGCGTGGCGGTGGGTGAAGGTGCCGCGGCCCACGTCCTGGCCGACCAGGCGCAGGCCATTGCCTTCGTCCAGCAGCGTTGCGTAGGCCAGGTTCTCGGCAAAGCCCCAGTCACCGAGGATCTCGCCGGCAGCCATCTTGCGACGGTCGTCGTAGACCTTGGCGACGCGCGAGTGCACTTCCACGCCTTCCGGAATGGTGTTGATCATGGTGGCCAGCTGGGTCAGCTTGCCCATGTCGACCTTGGTGCTGACCGGGTCGGACAGCTTGCCCGACAGGTACTTCGGCCAATTGACGAACATCTTGCTGGTGGCCGGGGTCTTTTCGACCGTGGCCAGCTCGGTGGTGACTTCACCGGAGTCCAGTTTGTTGCGGTAAGCGTCGACCATTTCCTTGCCGGCGCCGACAGCAATGACGCCTGCGGCTTCCAGCTGCTCTGCGTAGAGCTCGCGGGTGGTCTTGTGCTTGCGGATCACCTGGTACATCAGCGGCTGGGTGATCGCCGGTTCATCGGCTTCGTTGTGACCCCAGCGGCGGTAGCAGACCAGGTCGATCACGACGTCCTTGTTGAACTGCTGGCGGAAGTCATAGGCCAGCTTGGCCGCGAACACCACGGCTTCGGGATCGTCGCCGTTCACGTGCAGGACCGGTGCGGCGACCATCTTGGCGATGTCGGTGCAGTACAGGGTCGAGCGGGAGTCGTCGCGGTTGGAGGTGGTGAAGCCCACCTGGTTGTTGATGACGATGTGCACGGTGCCGCCGACCGCGAAACCGCGGGCCTGCGACATCTGGAACAGCTCCATCACCACGCCCTGGCCGGCGAATGCAGCGTCGCCGTGGATCAGGACCGGCATCACCTGCTTGCGTGCAGTGTCGTTGCGGCGTTCCTGGCGCGAGCGCACCGAGCCGACAACCACCGGATCGGCGATTTCAAGGTGGGACGGGTTGAAGGCCAGGGCCAGGTGCACCGGGCCGCCATCGCTGGCGACGTCGGCCGAGAAGCCCATGTGGTACTTCACGTCACCGGCAACGGCGCGGTCGTCGTGCTCGAACTTGCCTTCGAATTCGTCGAACAGCTTGCGCGGGTTCTTGCCGAGGGTGTTGACCAGCACGTTCAGGCGGCCGCGGTGGGCCATGCCGATGATCACGTCCTTGACGCCTTCCTTGCCGGCGTCGCGGATGATGGTGTCCATCATCGGGATCAGCGAGTCGCCGCCTTCCAGCGAGAAGCGCTTCTGGCCCACGTACTTGGTGTGCAGGTAACGTTCGAGGCCTTCGGCCGCGGTCAGGCGCTCCAGGGTGCGACGCTTGGTGTCGGCATCCAGGTTGTAGTTGCCACCGGCAGCCTCGAGGCGCTGGTAGAGCCACTGGCGCTGCTCGACTTCGGCGATATACATGAATTCTGCGCCGATCGAACCGGTATACGTCGCCTTCAGGCGCGCAAACAGGTCACGCAGCTTCATCCGCGGCTGGCCGCCGACACCGCCGGTGCTGAACTCGTCGTTGAGGTCGGCATCGCTGAGGTGGTGGAAGGGCAGGCCCAGGTCCGGCGGGTTGACCGGCGGGGTCAGGCCCAGCGGATCGAGGTTGGCACCGAGGTGGCCGCGCGAACGGTAGGCGGTGATCAGACGGCCGACATTGCGCTCGCGCTCGTCGCCGGAACCGGCGTTGGCGCCGACCTTGCCAGCATTCTTTGCGGCTTCGGTGATGTGTGCGATGGCGGCAGAGTGCGGCACATCGCCAGCTTCGCGGCCTTTGAAGCCGTCAAAGTAGGACTTCCACTTGGGGTCCACACTGTCCGGGGAGACGAGGTACTGTTCGTACAGGTCCTCGACATAGGAGGCGTTGCCGCCGGCGAGCTGCGATGATTGCGCAAACTGCTTCAGTAGATTGTCCACGATGGAGAGTCGGATTCACTTGTGGGGTAGTTCTGGGAACCGGCGGACCTGTTACAGCGTCCCGCGCGGGCGTGTTCTAACCATCAAATTATACCCCTCACTGGACAGGAAGGGGCATCTACACTGTCCCGCGCATTAATACCTGACTGCGGCCTGTCCTGCCCCGGTCAGTGCTCAGACACCTAGTACGCGCAGCCCGTTGCAATCACGTGAACGCTCCCAGATGCGCTTGAACAGTGCTTCCTGCTGCTGCGCACGGGCGGGGCTGTCCAATGACAGTTCGCCTTCGACACGGGCGCCCATTGGACGAAAGTAGCAGTCGCCGTGATCGTTGCTGATGGCTGCCGAGCTGACCTCGCAGTCCATCGGGTCTACCGGTTCGCGTAGCTGGAACACGCTGGGCAGGCGTTGTGCCAAGGCGATGAACGTAGCGGGCAGGGCGGGCAGGTCGGCTTCGTGCAGCAACACCTGCACCTGCTTGTGGTAGCGGGCGGTGGCGAAGCGGCGCAGTGCGTCCAATACCAGCGGCTGACCGAGCAGGGCATCGTTGCCGCGAAGCTGCAGGTGCAGGTGGCGACGTGCGCCGTGGATGACCGCCGCCATGGCGGCGCGGGCCTGGTCCGGGTCCTGTACCCGCATCGCCCCGTCCAGACGCCGGCGCATGGTCTGGTGACCGATGCCGGCTTCTTCAAATTCAACACCTTCCGGCAAAAATCCGTTGCAGGCATAGAAGTCGCGGGCGTGCAGTTGAGCGTGCAGACTGATCTCGCCCCAGCCGTGCGTGCGGGCGGTTGCCAATAGCGCATTCAGCAAGGCTTGGCCGACGCCCTTGCCGCGCCAGGCGGTGAGTACGGCCATGCGGCCGATGCGCTGATCCGGGGTCAGGCGAGCAGCGCCGATGGCCTGGCCGTGTTGGTCCAATGCCAGCGCGTGGTCGCTGAGCGGGTCCAGTGCGTCTATTTCCAGCTCGGCCGGGACGTTCTGCTCATCGACAAATACGGTATGACGCACGCCGTGCAGCAGTGCCTGCTGCACGGCGTAGTCGGCGATCTCTACATGGAAGATCGCGGTTTGACTCATGCCGACGGGGTTTCCGCGTCGTTTTCGTCTTCTTCCTCGCCGTCGTCGCAGATCACCACGACCTCGACGCCTTCCTCATTGACCAGCACGGTCTCGATGCTGGCGCTGGACGGCTCGCCTTCACCGGCTTCGCTGTACTCGATGACTTCGATCTCGACTTCCGGGGCGTCGGCCTCGTCGTCGAAGTCTTCTTCGTCGAAATCTTCTTCGGCCACGTCTTCCATGGCCTCCAGCGCGTCCTGCTCGGCCAGCATGGCGGCAATGGTTTCCACGTCCAGCAGCTGGTAATGGCCGCCGACGATCAGTTCCATCAGTGCATCACGGCCCTTGTTGCCCAGCTTGTTGAACAGCGTGATGTCGATCTGCTCGGCGCCGGCCAGGGTCTGCGCGTCCTTGATCGACAGCTGGAACGCCAGCCCCGAGCAGTACAGCGAGGCGCCACGGGTGGCGCGGCGCCAGGCCAGGCGGGCCCAGGGATGGCGCTCAAGCACGCCGCCATTTTCCAGCTCAGCGGTCACTTCTTCCGGTGACGGCGGGGCTTGCGAGGGCAGGATGTCGCCAGCGGCACGGTAAGTGGTGATGAAGCGGCCGAACCAGTTGCCCAGACGGTCGGGGTCATTCATGCGCAGCGCATTGAGCGCGGCGACCACGCGCTTCATCGCGGCGGCGTCGATCTCGTTCGGATCTTCCGGCAGCTTCAGGTCCGGGTCCTGGAAGCGGATTGATTCGTCGGCATCGGCAACCAGATCGTCCAGGTAATCGCTGATCAGTTCGGCCGAGGAGGGCGCACGCATGCCGAAGGAGAAGGTCAGGCAGGGGTTCACGGCAACGCCGTTGTGCGGCACGTTCGGCGGCAGGTACAGCATGTCACCCGGGCCCAGCACCCAATCGTGGGTGGCCTTGAACTTCTTCAGCAGCTTCAGCTCGACGTCGGGGCGGAACTCCAGCGACGGGCGCTTGCCCTTGGTCGACTCGCTGGCGTCGATCTGCCAGCGGCGCTGGCCATGGGCCTGCAGCAGGAACACGTCGTACTGGTCGACATGGGCGCCAACCGAACCGCCGGTGGCGGCAAAGCTGATCATCACGTCGTCCATGCGCCAGCGCGGCAGGAAGTTGAAGTAGGAGGTCAGGGCGCGCACTTCCGGGTCCCACTTGTCCACGTCCTGCACCAGCAGGGTCCAGTCGTGGTCGGGCATGCCGGGGAAGTCTTCTTCCTGGAACGGGCCGGTACGCAAGGTCCAGCCGTCGGTGGTGCGGTCATGGCTGACGATGCGGGCCAGCGCACCTTCTTCACAGGCCAGGCCGGCCAGGTCTTCTGGCATTACCGGAGTTTCGAAGTCCGGGAAGGCGGCGCGGATCAACAGCGGGCGTTTCTGCCAGTAATCGCGCAGGAAGGTAGCCGGGCTCATGCCCAGCGGCAGGCCGGGCTTGGCCTGGACTTCGATCGGATAGGTCTTTTGCTTGCGTGCAGCCATGGGGGAGTCCTTTGCAACGGAGGTCGAACAGGGGCGCGGATGACGCGCAGACCTCCATTGTCCCCTTGTTGGCGGCAATGCGCACCGTAGGCGACTGATCTGGATCAAATTCAGCAGAGAAAATGCACCCGTAGTGCCGAGCCATGCTCGGCAGGGGGCGTTACCAGCAATGCACATGTAGTGCCGAGCCATGCTCGGCAAGAAGCCTTACCGGGACGCCCCCTGCCGAGCATGGCTCGGCACTACATCCAGTAGCTTGCCCTCATCACAACCGTTCTTCCGTGAACGGGAGAACGGCTTCAAGCATTCAGCATTTCTGCTGCTCAGATCGCCTTGGCCAGCTGCGCCGCCAAACCGGCATACCCACCCGGGGTCAGCTCGCGCAGGCGCTGCTTGGCGTCGGCCGGCAGTTCCAGGGTTTCGATGAATTCGCGCATCGAATCGGCGGTGATGCCGTGGCCGCGGGTCAGGGCCTTGAGCTGCTCGTAGGGATTCGGCAGGCCGTGGCGGCGCATCACCGTCTGCACGGCTTCGGCCAGCACTTCCCATGCGGCGTCCAGATCGGCGTCCAGGCGCTCCGGGTTCACGGTCAGCTTGCCCAGGCCCTTGGCCAGCGACTCCAGGCCCACCTGGCTGTGGCCGAAGGCGGTGCCGACGGCGCGCAGTACGGTGGAGTCGGTCAGGTCGCGCTGCCAGCGGCTGATCGGCAGCTTGGCGCTGAAGTGCTCAAACAAGGCATTTGCGATACCGAAGTTGCCTTCGGCATTTTCGAAATCGATCGGGTTGACCTTGTGCGGCATGGTCGAGGAGCCGACTTCGCCTTCCTTGAGCTTCTGCTTGAAGTAGCCCAGCGAGATGTAGCCCCAGATGTCGCGGGCCAGGTCGATCAGGATGGTGTTGGCGCGGCGGGCGGCATCACCGATCTCGGCGACGTTGTCGTGCGGCTCGATCTGGGTGGTGTAGGGGTTGAACACCAGGCCCAGCGAGGTGACGAAGCGCTCGGCGAAGGCCGGCCAGTCGATGTTCGGGTAGGACACGACGTGGGCGTTGTAGTTGCCGACCGCGCCGTTGATCTTGCCGGTCAGCTCGACCGCGCCGATCTGGCGGATCTGCCGTTCCAGGCGGGCGACGACGTTGGCCAGTTCCTTGCCCAGGGTGGTCGGCGAGGCGGTCTGGCCGTGGGTGCGCGACAGCATCGGCTGTTCGGCCTGGGCATGGGCCAGCGTGCGTAGCGAGGCGGCGATGCCGCTGTAACCGGGCAGGATCACCTTGTCGCGGGCTTGGGCCAGCATCAGGCCGTAGGACAGGTTGTTGATGTCCTCGCTGGTGCAGGCGAAATGCACGAACTCCAGCGCCGGCGCCAGCTCGGCGTCGTCCTTGAGCTGCTCCTTGATGAAGTACTCAACGGCCTTGACGTCGTGGTTGGTGGTGCGCTCGATTTCCTTGACGCGGGCAGCGTTCTCGACCGAGAAGCCGTCGGCCAGTGCGCGCAGCTTGGCCTTGCCGGCCGCCGAGAAGTCGGCCAGCTCGGTGATGCCCGGCTCGGCGCCCAGCGCCAGCAGCCATTCGATCTCGACCTTGACGCGGGCCTTGATCAGGCCGTACTCGGAGAAGATCGGGCGCAATGCGTCGACCTTGCCGGCATAACGGCCATCAAGCGGGGACAGGGCGAGCAGGGCGGCTTCTTGGCGGGACGTATCCGTCATGGCGGCAGGCGGTTGGGCAGTGGCGGGGGCGCATATTCTACGCTGCCGGGGCAACGGCCGCTGGCGGGCCGTTGAATCCCGTCGGGCGCAGGTGCCATTGCTGGGCGTGGCGAGTATGGTGTCGGCAGCCGCCAGCCAGGGAAGCCTGCCCATTGCCAGCCGCAGCTTCCCTTTTCCCAACAATCAGATGGTGCGGAGTTGACGATGAGCAAGGCTTCCAAGAACGGTTTCAGGACCGAGCACGACAGCATGGGCGAACTGCAGGTGCCTGCCGAGGCCCTATGGGGCGCGCAGACCCAGCGCGCCGTAGAGAATTTCCCGATCTCCGGGCAACGCATGCCGCGCGCCTTCATTCGCGCCTTGGGCCTGATCAAGGGCGCAGCGGCTGAGGTGAACACCGGCCTGGGCTTACTGCCCAAGGGCGTTGGCAAGGCGATCCAGTCGGCGGCGGCCGAAGTGGCGATCGGCGCGCATGACAGCCAGTTCCCGATCGATGTCTACCAGACCGGCTCGGGCACCTCGTCCAACATGAATGCCAACGAGGTCATCGCCACGCTGGCCAACCACGGCGGCAAGGCCGGCAAGACCGCGGTGCATCCCAACGATCACGTCAATCTGGGGCAGAGCTCCAATGACGTCATCCCGACCGCCATCCGCGTCTCGGCCCAGCTCGAAGTGGTGGAATCGCTGCTGCCGGCGCTCAAGCACCTGCGCAAGACCATCGACAAGCGCGCCCGTACCCTGGGCAAGATCGTCAAGACCGGCCGCACCCACCTGATGGACGCGATGCCGCTGACCTTCGCCCAGGAATTCGGTGCCTGGTCGGCGCAGCTGGCCTCGGCCGAAGGGCGTATCGAGGATGCCTTGAAGCGCCTGCGTCGTTTGCCGTTGGGCGGTACCGCGATCGGCACTGGCATCAATGCCGACCCGCGCTTTGGCGGCAAGGTGGCTCGGGCGCTGTCGCTCAGTACCGGGGTCAAGTTCGAGAGTGCCGCCAACAAATTTGAAGGGCTGGCTGCGCAGGATGACGCGGTGGAGTTGTCAGGCCAGCTCAATGCGCTGGCGGTGGCCCTGATCAAGATCGCCAATGACCTGCGCTGGATGAACTCCGGTCCGCTGGCGGGGCTGGGCGAAGTGGAGCTGCCGGCCTTGCAGCCGGGCAGCTCGATCATGCCGGGCAAGGTCAATCCGGTGATTCCGGAAGCAACGGTGATGGTGGCTGCGCAGGTGATTGGTCACCATGCGGCGATCACCGTGGCTGGGCAGACCGGCAACTTCCAGTTGAACGTGGCGCTGCCGCTGATCGCGGCCAATCTGCTGGATTCGATCCAGTTGCTGTCCAACGTGATGACGTTGCTGGCCGACAAGGTCTTCGTGGGTCTGGTGGTCAAACAGGAGCGGGTGCGCGAGGCTTTGGCCCGCAATCCCATCTTGGTGACCGCACTGAACCCGATGATCGGCTACGAGAAGGCGGCGGCAATTGCCAAGCGCGCCTACAAGGAGCAGCGGCCGGTGCTGGAAGTGGCGCTGGAGGACAGTGGTTTGTCCGAGGCCGAACTGAAGCGCCTGCTGGATCCGGCAGCGCTGACCCTGGGCGGCATCCACGACCATTGAGGTCGGGGACTGCAGTGCCGAGCCATGCTCGGCACTAGCTTGAGTCCTGTAGTGCCGACCCATGGTCGGCAGAGGCTCTACCAGTGAAGCCCTTGCCGAGCATGGCTCGGCACTACAAAGAGCCGCATTTGTGCGCGTGCTCAGCGCACGGCGCGCAGGTTGGCCAGGGCTTCGTCGTATTTCTCGAACTCGGGAATCTGCTTGGCCAGATCCGAGGGGAACGGCGATTGGCCTTCCGGGAGCTGCAGCGGCAACGTGCGTTCCTGTGCCAGCGCCGGATCGGCATCCACCAAGGTGTTCTGGCGCAGGATCTGCAGTTTGACGAAGCTGGTGTGCAGCAATTCCTGCTGCTCGGCGTTCAAGGGAATGACAATGTCATCAACGCGCAGGCGGCCGTCCGGGAGGATGTCCAGGTTGGGATAGGGCGCGCGACGGATGGCGATGCGCTCCAGGGTGACCTCGGTCTTGGGCTTGCTGCGCTCGCTGCGGTGCTCGGCGTACTTTTCGCGATCACAGCCGGTGGCCAGGGTGGCGAAGGCAACGAGGATCAGCAACAACAGTTTTTTCATGGCATCGGGGCAGCAACGACAGGGGCGGTCATTCTACCGCCCCTGCCTGTGCCGGTCAGAAGGACTGCGAGTTGCCGTTGCGGCAGTCGTCGATATCGCTCTGGTCCATCCTTGCGTACGGCTTGAACTCGGGCACCGCCGCAGCCAGTTGCTGCTGGGTGGCCATCAGTGCTGGCAGCTGGTCGCACAGCTTGGCGGCACTGGCCTTGATCTTGTCCGCTTCGGCATTGATGCGTGCTTCGATCTGCTCGGAGTTGCCGGAGAAGATCCCCTTGATTGCTTCGCCCGCGGCCTTCGCACCCAGGTTGGCACCCTGCACGCCAATGTCGATGCCGGCTTCGGCGATGCCGATCATCTGCGTGCGGTAACGCAGCGTGATGGCGCGTTGGCTGTCATTGAGCGGGATGGATGCGCCGTTGATCAGCAGGTCGCCGGTAGGGGTGAGCTCCACCTTGGCCCCGTCGGAGCCGATACTGATATTGCCTTCGGCCATTTCCTTGCGGGCTTTGTCGGTGGCTTCGCGGAACTTGGCGCCAACGCTGGTGTCGGTCGCCGGCGCATTGGCGGCCGGCTTTTCACCGCAGGCGGCCAATGGGATTGCCAGTGCCAAGGCCAGCAGGGATGCGTGGAGGGTCTTCATGGTGTGCGTTCCGTTGCGGTTGGAAGGAATCAACGTTTTTTCGGCAGATCGACATTGCCGCGGATATCGGAATGATTCACCGAACCGCTGCCAAGCCGATCAACCTTGAGGCTGGCGGCGCCGCGTACATCCAGGTCGCCCGAGCCCAGCGAGCCCAGGCTCACCGCGCCACGGCTGTCACGTACATCGACATCGCCTGAGCCGATGCTTTCAATCGTCACCGCGCCTTGCACGCCCTGCAGTTCGACATCGCCGGAACCGACGGTGCCTATGCGCGCATCGCCGCGCACACCATTGGCCTTGGCATCGCCCGAGCCCACCGACAGCACATGCAGCGAGCCGATGTTGTGGAACTCGACATCGCCTGAGCCCACCGCCGCCGTGGCCAGACCCTTGATGTCACGGGCACTGACATCGCCCGAACCCACGTCGGCGCTCATGCTCTGCGCGCCGGACAGCGAGGCATCGCCGGAGCCAACCTTGAGCTGGACCAGGATGTCGTCCGGCAGGCTGCCGGTCAGGTCAAGATAGGCGTAGGTGTGGCCCATGTTGATGTTCAGCCCCTGGTTTTTACGTTCCAGGGTCACCACCAGCTTGTTGCCGACCTTGCGCTGGCTCAGCGAAAGCTGGTCCAGCAGTTCCTGGCTGGAGGCGCAGGCACGTCCGCTGACGGCCGCTTTCGCTCCAGGGCTGGCCTGCAGGCGCAGATCATGGCTGTTCACCTCGAACATCACGATCTTGCTGCCGCCCAGGTCCAGGTTCAGCGCCTGCGGTGCGGTAAACGCGCAGGGCTGGCTGGCGATGGCTGCGCCCGGCGCAGCCAGCAAAGCGGCAAGTACAAGTGTCTTGTGCATGGACATTCTCCTGATCGAGGGTCAGATGTCGTCGCGACGGCGGCGCAGGTAAATAGCGGCGACGATGAGGGCGATACCGACAACCGCACCGATCCAGATATCCGGATTGGACAGTACCTTGCTGAGGCTGTGATGCTGCAGCAGCCACTGCACCAGATCGGCAGGCGTCTGCAGATCATTGCCACTGATGTTGGTGTCGGTCAATCCGCGCGGAAGCCAGGACGAGGGGAATACGCTCAGCAGGCCGCGGTAGGCAACGGTGTACCAGATCCAGCCCAGCGGCAGCTTCACACCCGGCATGGCGCCGAGGATGCTGATCATGGTGCAGGCCAGCAGCGGGATCAGTACCGCCCACAGGAACGGCTTGGTGCGCACCAGTGCCGAGCAGAACATCAACCAGCCCACGGTTGGCAACGCCCACAACAGACTCACCGGCAGGGTGCTGAGGACCAGGCCAAGGATGCGGAACGGGTGGGAATGGGTGGCGATCGCCCAGGGGCTGGTGGCGCCGGCACCGGCTGCGCCCAACATGGCGACCACCCACAACACCAGGCCGACAGCCAGGCCGATGGCCATGGCGATCAGTGGCGCCAACACCAGCGCCCACAATGCTTTGGACAGCACGGTCTGGGTGTCGGAGACCGGCAATGACTTCCAGAACAGCACGCTGCGGTCGCGACGGTCGTCGTAGAGGCTGCCCAATGCGTAGAAGAACACCACGAAGGCCAGGATCAGCGAAGCCAGGAAGATGCCCGCCAGTAGCAGGCCGTCGCCGAACGCGCCCATGACCTTGAGGTACTCACTGACATCGCCCATATGGTTGATGCCATCAGAGTTGCGGGCGGCGAACGCGCCAATCAGTGCGCCGATGATGGCGAACAGGATGGCGATGCCGCCGGTGATGACCTGGGCCCAGACAAAGCCGCCCCGGTTTTCCCAGTACTCACGCTTGAGCAGCCATTTGAACTTGCCAAGCGGGGTGATGTGGTGAGTGGCGTTCATGCGTAGGTTCCCTTCATGGTGGCCACGAACAGGTCGGCCAGGCCGGGGGTGCGGATTTCGCCCATGGCGGCAAGTTGGTTGCGGTCGGCGCCATCGAACAGCAGGACGGTCTTGCCGAATGGCAGGGCACGTTCTTCAATCGGAGCAAGGGCGCGGGCGGCCTGCAGCGTGTCGGCGGAGGCCAGCAGTTCGGTGTAACGCTCGGCCAGTGCCTCCATGTCGGAGGACAGCACGATCGAGCCATCACGGATGAACAGCACGTCGGTCAGGATGTGCTCGATCTCTTCCACCTGATGGGTGGTGATGATGATGGTCTTCTGCTCATCGAAGTAATCCTCCAGCAGGCGCTGGTAGAACTCCTTGCGGTACATGATGTCCAGGCCGAGGGTGGGCTCGTCCAGCACCAGGATCTTGGCGTCGATCGCCATCACCAGGGCAAGGTGCAGCTGTACCACCATGCCCTTGGACATCTCACGGACGCGTTGCTTCGGATTGAGCTTGGTATTGGCCAGGAAGCGCTCGCAGCGGGCGCGGTCAAAGCGTGGGTGCACGCCGGCAACAAAATCGATGGCCTCCTTGACCCGCAACCAACGCGGCAGCACAGCCACGTCGGCGATGAAGCAGACATCATTCATCAGATCATCGCGCTGGCTGCGTGGGTCCATGCCCAGTACCTGCAGGTCGCCGTCGAACGAGGTCAGGCCGAGCAGGGCCTTGAGCGCCGTGGTCTTGCCTGCGCCGTTGGGGCCGATCAGGCCGACGATGCGGCCCGGTTCAATGGTGAAGCTGGTGTTGTCCAGCGCTGGCTTCTGCTTGTAGGCCTTGCGCAGGCCCTTGGCGGAAACGACGGCTTCGACGGCGGCGTTCATAGAGTGGTCCCCGGTGGCAGCAAATCTTTCATGGTCAAGCCAAGGCGCTGGATACGCTCCAGCACGGCCGGCCATTCGTCATTGAGAAAACGATCACGCTCGTTGCCGCGCAGCTTCTGTGCGGCCTCCTCGGTCATGAACATACCAAGGCCACGGCGCTTCTCGACCAGGTTCTCGTCGGCCAACTCCTGGTAGGCGCGTGAGACGGTGATCGGATTCAATTGGTACTCGGCCGCAACCTGGCGTACCGAGGGCAGGGCGTCGCCCGGCCTCAGGATCCCGTCCAGCATCATCGCAATCACGCGATCCTTCAGCTGGCGGTAAATGGGAGCGCCATCGCTCCACTGGATATCGCTCATGGGTCAGCTCCGCGAATTCAGCTGTGCGAAAGAAAAATAAGGCATCGAAAGACTGGTCCGCATGCGCCGGGCCGGCCGTTTCGCTTTGGGGATTTCGTCGGCATCCTGCCCATCACCGCCCACTCGGGCTGCATAATCCGTGGCATCGGCCAGGCCGTTGCCGAGGGATGTGGAGCAGCCCAGCAACAGCAAGGTGCCTGTGACCATCAGTGCGTGGAGAGCGTGTCTGCCGTGCTTGGTGTTCATGAGGCCCCTGTGTAGGGTGGCTGGTGTTGTATGCAACTATAACACCGACACGCCGACATGCAACTGGTTCCGACCCAACTGATGGCCTATGCCGTTCCAAACTTGCTTGTAGTGCTCGGGAGAAACCAGTGAACATTCGTAATTTATTGATTTCAGTTGCTTTTGTGCTAGGCACTGGTGCTGCGTTGGATGTGGTTGCAGGCCCGTTGCTGGACCGCAACTACCGTTCGCTGGCCGGAAAAGACGAGGTGAACCTGAATCGCGCGTACGGCGGCAAGGTGTTGTTGGTAGTGAATACAGCCTCCAAGTGCGGATTCACCCCGCAATACGAGGGGCTGGAGGCATTGCAGCAGGAACTGTCGCCGCGTGGTTTTGCCGTGTTGGGCTTTCCGTCCAATGATTTCAAAGGCCAGGAGCCGGGCAGCGAGGCGCAGATCCAGGAGTTCTGCACACTTACCTATGGGGTGAAGTTCCCCATGTTCGAAAAAGTGCATGTGATTGGTCCGGAGGCGACGCCGCTATACCAGGACCTGACCCGTCTCAGTGGCGTGGCACCGGGCTGGAACTTTCATAAATATCTGATATCCCGCGATGGACGCGTGCTGGCGCAGTTTCCAAGCAAGGTGAAGCCGGATGACCCGGAACTGCGTGCGGCAATCGATCGCGCGCTGGCCGCACCAGCACCGCCGCGCTGACGTACCTCGACATCTGCGGTGCGCGTGCGACAATATCGCCCCTCGCGCCGCCGGTGGCGTTTGTTCACTTCCAGGAATGCAGCGAATGAAGATGGGAAAGCGTGGCGCGGTTGCGTCGCTTCTGATTTTGGCGATGGCGGCCCCCGGGGTCGTTTTTTCGCAACAACCTGCCGCTGCGGCGGCGACCAAGGAGAAGTCTGTTTTGACCTCGGATCGTGAAAAGATTGGTTACGCCATCGGCATCGACGTGGCCAGCTCGTTTGAGCCGATTGCCTCGGAAGTCGACGTCGCCGCAATGCGCCGCGGTGTTGAGAACGCCTTTGCTGGCGGCCAGCCGCTGCTGTCGCAGGAAGATGCGCAGAAGACCGATCAGGCACTGCGCACCGTGATGATGGCGCGTTCGGGTCAGCAGGTTCCGGGCATGGCACCGGGTAGCGCGCCGCCGTCGGTTGACCGCGAAAAGGTCGGCCTGATGCTGGGCAGCTTTGCCGTTGGTCCGTCGCTGGCGCGCATCAAGAATGAGATTGATCTGGATTCGGTGTTCCAGGCGATCAGCACGGTGTTCGCCAAGGGCACCCCGCTGATGAGCCACGAGCAGGCGCAGGGCGTGCTGCAGGCATTCAGCGCCACCAAGGAAGCCGAAATGAAGGCTGAGGCCGGCAAGGCCGCTCAGACCAACCGTGAAGAAGGCAATGCCTTCCTCGCCAAGAACAAGACCCAGCCGGGCGTGGTGACCACTGCTTCGGGCCTGCAGTACCAGGTGATCCGTGCCGGCAGCGGCGAGCGCCCGATGGCCAGCAGCCGCGTTCGTGTGAACTACGAAGGCAAGCTGCTCAACGGCGAAGTGTTCGACAGCAGCTACCAGCGCGGTCAGCCGGTTGATTTTGGTCTGGACCAGGTCATCAAGGGCTGGACCGAAGGCGTGGCGCTGATGCCGGTAGGTTCCAAGTACCGCTTCTGGATTCCGGGCGAGCTGGCCTACGGCGAAGCCGGCACCCAGGGCGGTCCGATCGGTCCGAACGCGACGTTGAGCTTCGACGTCGAGTTGCTGGGCATCATGCCGTAAGGCTGAGTAACGGAGTAGGCGCAACCATGCGTGTAGCTATTTTCGGCACCGGCTATGTGGGTCTCGTCACCGGGACCTGCCTGGCGGAAGTAGGGCACGATGTGGTCTGCGTCGATATCGACCAGGCCAAGGTCGACGGTCTGGAGCGGGGCATCATCCCGATCTACGAGCCTGGCCTGGAGCCGATGGTGAAGGCCAATCACGCCTCCGGGCGCTTGGCCTTCACCACCGACGCGGCGAAGGCCATCGGCCACGGTGAAGTGATCTTCATCGCGGTCGGTACCCCGCCGGATGAAGACGGCAGCGCCGACCTGCAGTATGTGTTGGCGGTGGCCCGCACCATCGGCCGCCATCTCTCACGGCCCGCTGTGGTGGTGAACAAGTCGACGGTGCCGGTAGGTACCGCTGACAAGGTTCGTGCCGCCATCGCTGAAGAGCTGGCCGCGCGTGGACAGGAGATCGCCTTCGATGTGGTCTCCAATCCCGAATTCCTGAAGGAAGGCGATGCGGTCGCAGATTGCATGCGCCCGGATCGCATCGTCATTGGCGCCAACAACGCCCATGCGGTGGCGGTACTGCGCCGCTTGTATGCGCCGTTCAACCGCAACCGTGACCGTGTCGTGGAAATGGACGTGCGCTCGGCTGAGCTGACCAAATACGCCGCCAATGCGATGTTGGCGACCAAGATCAGCTTCATGAATGAAATTGCCAATATCGCCGAGCGCGTAGGTGCCGATATCGAGCAGGTGCGCCAGGGTATAGGCTCCGACCCACGCATCGGCTGGCACTTCATTTATCCCGGCGCCGGCTATGGCGGTTCCTGTTTTCCCAAGGACGTGCAGGCACTGGCGCGTACCGCTGCCCAGCATGGCCACCAGCCGCAGCTGCTCAACGCAGTCGAGGCGGTGAACGCCGCCCAGAAGGGCCATCTGTTCGAACTGATCCAGCGGCATTACGACCGCGGTGAAGACGAGGGTGTGCGCGGCAAGACTTTCGCTGTATGGGGCCTGGCGTTCAAGCCGAACACCGACGATATGCGCGAGGCGCCGAGCCGGCGTGTATTGGCGCAGTTGTGGGAAGCCGGTGCCAAGGTGCAGGTGTTCGATCCGGAAGCCATGGGCGAAGCCCGACGCGTTTTTGGCGAGCGCGAGGACCTGGTGTTCTGCGATTCCGCCTTTGCAGCATTGCATGGTGCAGACGCTCTGGTGGTTGTCACCGAGTGGAAGCAGTTCCGCAGCCCTGACTTTGCGCGCATGCGCGAAGCGCTGGGTGATGCGGTGGTATTTGATGGCCGTAACCTCTACGACCCGGCTGAGATCGAAGCCGCAGGCCTGGCGTATTACGGCATTGGCCGAGGACGTTCCGTACATGCATGAGTCCACTTCCGAGCAGCGCGAACAGGCGCTGGAAGCACGCTTGGTTGAGCTGGAGATGCGCGTCTCTTTCCAGGAGCACGCGCTGGCGGAGATGAGCGAAGCATTGGCGGATGCCCGTATGCAGGGCTCACGCAATGCCGATCTGCTGCGTCACCTACTTGATGACCTGGGCAAGGTGCGCACGGCGTTGTACGCCGATGCTGCCGATGAACCACCGCCCCCGCACTACTGATATTTCCTATGAGTGACAATATTCGTGACCAGCTGCTAGGGCTGGGTTTCAAGCCTGCTCCCAAACCGGAGCGCAAGCCCGAACCGCGCCGTGACGGCCGCCAGCAGGGCAAGCCTGGCCAGGGCCGCCCGCAGCAGGCGGGCAACAAGCCTGCCCACGCAGGCAAGCCCGCGCAGCACGGCAAGCCATCCCATCCGGGCAAGCCCGGGCAGGGCAGGCCGCAGCAGGGTCCGCGCAAGCCCCGCTCACAGGAAGACATCGATCTGGCCAAGGCCTATGCGATCCGTGCGCAGAAGGAAAAGGACGAGCGCATCCAGGCCGAACAGGCCAAGCAGGAAGAAGCACGCCTGCGCCGCGAAGCGCGCGCGAAGCTCGATGAGTTGATCAAGGACAAGGGTCTGAATGACCCGAATGCCGACATCGCCCGTCACTTCCCTTATGGCGGCAAGATCAAGCGCGTCTATGTCAATGCCGACCAGCTCAAGGCGCTCAACGCCGGCGAGCTCGGCGTGCTGCAGCAGAATGGCCGCTACCTGTTGGTGACAGCCGAGGTGTTGGCGCAGGCCGAGGAGATATTTGCCCAGGCCGTGGCATTGAAGGTCGACCCGAATGCCCCGGCAGATGCTGATCCGTACGCGGACCCGCAGTACCAGGTGCCGGACGATCTGGTCTGGTAACGATTGGCTATGATGCAGATAACGGGCGCCGCTGGCGCCCTTTTTTTTGACGAGGGAAACCATGCAGGGGCAGTTGAAGCAGGAAGGCTACCTCCCCCACGTTGACGGCCTGCGTGCCGTTGCCGTGCTCGCGGTCATCTTGTACCACCTCAATCCGAGCTGGTTGCCGGGCGGATTCACCGGTGTCGATGTCTTCTTCGTCATATCCGGTTATGTGGTCAGTGCTTCGGTGGCGCGGTCATCCGGGTGCATCGGCTGGAAGGGAATGCTGGGCTTCTATGCGCGTCGCCTCCGCAGGATCATGCCGGCGCTGGTGGTGTGCCTGCTTGCTACCAGCCTGCTGAGCACCCTGTTCATTCCCGAATCTTGGCTCAGCGAAACCAGCGGCAAGACCGGGCGCATGGCCTTTGTCGGGCTGAGCAACTGGGTGTTGGCGGGAACTGGCAATGACTATTTCTCGCCACGTAGTGAGTTCAACCCTTACACCCATACCTGGTCGCTGGGTGTGGAGGAGCAGTTTTACCTGTTGTTCCCGTTGTTGTTCATGGCCTGGTCCAAGGGCGGGCGGGGCAGGGGGTTGTCGATGCTGCTGTTTGCCCTGGCCACGGCCGGCTCGTTGTTGTTTGCGATAAGCCGCGCGCTGCAGGGGGGGCATGAGATCGCTTCGTTCTATCAGACCACCACGCGGTTCTGGCAGTTGGGTACGGGCGTGCTGCTGTTTCAATTGCTCGCAATGCGTGGGCGTGCGAACACCGAAGCGCGTCCAGCAGGGCCTTGGTCTGTGCTGTTGCAGTTGGGCAGCGCCAGCTTGCTGGCCTACGGGTTGTGGGCTGCGCGTCCCGGTCACTCGCCGTGGATCGATGGCCTGTGGCCGGTGCTCGGTACGCTTGGTTTGCTGGGGCTGCTGCACCGCTCCGCCGCCGGCTGGATTGGCAGCAGCCTGTCGGCGCGGCCAATGCTGGTGATAGGGCGGATGTCGTACTCGCTCTATTTATGGCATTGGCCGGTATTCGTGCTGTTCCGCTGGACGCTTGGCCTGGACTCGCTGGCCACCGGGGCACTGGCATTGGCTTGCACGGCGCTGTTGGCCTGGTTGTCATGGCGATGGGTCGAACAGCCGCTGCGCTTTGGCAGGCGCTGGCGTGGCTCGGACCTGCGCTGGGTGGCGGGTGGCGTGATGGCATTGCTGCTGGGCATGGGCCTGCAGAAACAAGTGGAGCGCGCTGCCAAGCACATCTCCTTGAGTACGGTCAGTCGCCATCCGCTGGACTGGTATCCCTATGCCAAGGGCTTGAACAAGGAGTTCCCGGATTGCGAACTGCTGGTGTCGCGCCTGCCGGTGGCGGGCGGTCAGGTGCAGCAGTTCGAGCGCGGCCAATGTGCTGCAGAGAAAGGGAGCTCGCGGCGCTTGTTCGTGGCCGGCGATTCACATGCGCTTGCCTATAGGGAAATGCTCCGCCGCGTGGTGCTGCTCGACGGGGAGCAGGTTCGGCTGTACGCCAATGCGGGCTGTGCGCTGGTCGGATTGCAAGGTGGGCAACAAACCGATCCGGGCTGTGATGCGTACGTGCACAACACACTCAGCGATGTAGCTGCGCAGGCGCGGGCCGGTGATGTGTTGTTCCTGCCAGGTCTGCGAGTGCCACGATTGGTTGAGCAGTTCGGCTTGTTCGATCAGCAGCAGGTGTTTGCAGCGGTGCTGAGTGATGCATCTGTTGCCCAGCGTGCTGTGGACGTGCAGGCAGCAATCGCTGAACTGAAGCCCTTGGCCGATCGCGGCGTTCTGATCGTGCTGGAAGCACCCAAGCCGGTGCTGGGCGCGCCCCCGTTCCGTTGTTCCGATGTGTTCAATCGTGCCAATCCGATCTGCGTGAACGGGATGGCAATTACGCGCGAACGCATGGAAGCACTGCGGGCACCTGCTTTGTCCAGCTTGCAACAGGTGGCGCAGGCGCTGCCGGGCGCGACGATCTGGGATCCCTTGCCCGTGCTGTGTCCTGGGCAGGTGTGTCTGCCCGACGACGCTGGCAGGCCGCTGTTCTTTGATGGTGATCATCTCAGCGGTCATGGCAACCGCGCACTGCTGCCGTCGTTCCGCCGGCATCTGGCGTCGCCGCAGCACTGAAGGGGCTTTGCTGCCGCCCTCGCGCCAGGTTGCGGCAGCGTGCCGGCTCAGGCGCCGTTGCGGCGCGCTTGCCGCGATGGCGGCAGCCAGTACCAGGCAATCAAGGTGCCGAGCAGAGCGAAGCAGCCGCCGACGATGAAGGCGAGCTTGCCGTCGCCGAACTGCCACAACTGGCCGGCGATCAACGCCCCAAGCACGCCGCCCAGGCCGGACGAAAAACCATAGAACAGGCCCTGTCCATGGCCGTTGAGCGTGCCCGGGAAATAGCGTGCCAACAGCTGCATGGCCGAGGCGAAGAACGCAGCGAAGCCCAGGCAATGGGTGGCCTGTGCGACCAGCATCACCGGCAGGTTCTCCGGCCACAGCGCGGTCACCCACCAGCGCAGTACGGCGCTGCCCATGGAGATGATCAGCAGCCAGCTGGCATCCCAACGGCGGAAGAAGCGGGCGATCAGGAAAAACACGGCGACTTCGAATACCACGCCGACGGTCCACATCAGGCCCAGCAACGAGGTGCTGTAGCCGTGCTGGTCCATGTAAAGCGAGAAGAAGGTGTAGTACGGGCCGAACGACAGCTGTTCGAGGAAGGCGGCGATGAAGAAGGCCATTACCGGCTTCTGCCGCACGATGTTCCAGAAGCCTGCTTCGTGTTGGCTGCGCGCGCCGATATTGCGCGCATAGCGGTTGAGGAAGGCCGAGCCTGCCATCAGCGCGAACAGCGGCAGCATCAGCCACGGCAACTTGCCGGCGCCATGCTTTTCAATCAACCAGCCGAACAGGGTGACGACGATGATGAAGCCCACCGAGCCCCAGACGCGGATCATGCCGTAGCGATGGCTGTCCGCGCCCAAGTGGGTGAGGGTGATCGATTCGAACTGCGGCATCACCGCGTTGTAGAAGAAGCAGAATGCGATCATCACCGCGTACAGGGTCCACGGCGGTGCGGGCACCAGGAAGCCGGCGAAGCAGACGATGGTCAGTACACAGCCAACGCGCAGCCAGCGGATCGGGCGCGGCGAAACAGCGGCCAGCGAGGTCCAGGTACTGGGCGCGATCACTCGCGTGGCGTACCACAGGCTCATCATCACGCTGATGGCGGTGACGGTCATGCCACGCGACTGCAGGTACAGGCTCCAGTACGGCGTGAACGCGCCAAGTGCGGCGTAGTAGAAGAAGTAGAAGCTCGACAAGCGTGCGGTTGGCACGGCCTGTGTTGGCAGGGCAACGGATGTCATGGGGAGGCGCTGGACGCGCTGGGCAGGCAAGGGGGGGCGGTGGCATGCACCGCTGCCGCTATTGTGCCCTCTGCCGTCTTTGGATGGCAGTTCGCAGGGAGGCGATCCGGTTGATTCCCATTGTTTCGGATGAGTCAAACGCTCGTTGGCGCAAAGTTGTTGGCTTTCGCCAAGCAGCTTACGCCTGCTGGCATCCGATTGTGGGAGCGGCGTGAGCCGCGAAGCTGGCCTTGTTGGAGTTCCAGATGCCTGTGCGATCTGATGGTGTTCCCGCTTCGCGGCTTACGCCGCTCCCAAAAATTGCAGGTTTGCGTGTGGTCAATGTGGCCCGGGCTGCGCTGGCCCGGGCCATGGTCGTGCCCGGCGCCCTAAATCGGCAGGCGCTGGAAAAGCAGATATCAGGGCTTGGCCTGCGCGTTCCATTGGCTGACCTGCGCCTTGGCATCGCTCAGCATGGCATCGAGTGCGGCGCGGTCATAGACCTTGCCGCGCATCACCACGGTGTTGATTGCACGCGTGGCCGTGATGTCCTGCAAGGGGTTGAGGTCGAGCAGAACCAGGTCCGCAGCCTTGCCTTCGGCGACCGCGCCGTAGCGGTCCAGCTTGCCGAACCAGGCAGGGCCAGCGCGGGTCGCCGACTGCAGCGCCTGCACGGGGGTAAGCCCTTCGCGCACATACAGGGCAAGCTCGTTGTGCAGACCGATTCCAGGGAAGTTGTAGGAGTTCAGAAAGCCTGCGTCTGTACCGGCCATGATGTGCACACCGGCTTCCTGCAGCATCGGCAGAACTGCGGCGACCTGTGCGTAGTGGGCGTGGCGTGCTTCGATCTGTGCCGGTGTGGCCTTGGCGGCGCGTTCGACGCGCCACTTGTAGGTATCGCGCAGCCCCGGGCCGATGTAGGCCAGGTAGGGGTCGTTGTCGCGCGGCTGGACATCAAGGAAGTCGACGATGCGGCCGCCATCCAGGGTAGGGGTCACCGCAACGCCCAGTTCGGCGAAACGACGATAGGCGGCCATCGCCGTGGCGCGGTCGAAGCCGGCGTGCAGTCGGCGGTTGGCTTCGGCCCGGTCGATTCTGCCGGCGGCGAAATCGGCGGCGATTGCAGCCTCGTCCTTGACCCCGGCCTTGAAGGCGTAGTCGAGGTGCTCGATCGAGCTCATGCCGGCCTCGATGGCCTGACCCACGGTCAACGCCATCGGCACATGGCCGGAACTGCGCAGGCCGCGCGCCTTGGCCTGGCTGACGGCATACAGGAACAGCTCCGGCTTGAGGGTGCTGTCGGTGATCTTCACGAAGTCGACCTGGTCGCGCTGCTCGCGATCCAGCGCGGCGTCCACGCCGGCTTTGTCGCCTGCTTCAATCGTGCCTTTCCAGACCGGTGCCAGGCCTTCGATCTTGGCACCGGAGGTGAACAACTGCGGCCCGAACAACTGGCCATTGGCAATCTGCCCGCGCCACGACAACACCTGTTCGGCCAGGTCACCGGAGGCGTCACGCACCGTGGTGATGCCATGGGCCACATACAGTGGCAGCAACGCCTTGTTCTCTTCGATGAGTGCCGGGCCACCGCCAAAGTGCACGTGCATGTCCCACAGGCCGGGTATCAAATAACGGCCGCGGCCATCGACGGCAGTGGTCGCACGCCATTGCGTGCCGACGTGGGCATCGTCACCGACGGCGACGATGCTGCCGTCACGGATGGCGACGGTCTGGTCGGGTATCGCGCGACCATGTTCGACATCGATCACGGTTGCATTGCGGATGAGCACATCGGCCTGCGGCGCCGCGGCGATCGCGGGGGAGGTGACTGCGGCGGCGGACAGCAGCAGGTACAGCGTGGTCTTCATGGCGTATTCCAGTGGTAAGCGATGGCCTTCGAGCGGGTCCAGGTCAGCGTCGCTGCACGGCACCAGCGAGAGGGCTGCACGCGAGCTGTCGGATCTGGTGTTTACCCGAGGCTGCGGCCGATGCTACAAGTGCGCCGAGCTATCGTGAAATTAAATGTCATGGTTGAGTCCAGTTCAAAAACAAATAGGGCCTACTTCGAGCTGGATCTGCTGCGGGCGCTGGTGATGGTGGCCGATTGCGGCAGTTTCACTGCCGCCGCCGCACGCCTGCATTCCACCCAGTCCACCATCAGTCAGAAAGTGCGTCGGCTGGAGGACCTTGCCGGGCATCGGCTGCTGGATCGTGGGGTACGCGATGTGCGGCCGACCGACATCGGTGAGACCGTGCTGGGTTATGCCCGGCGCATGTTGTCGCTCAACGAGCAGTTGGCAGAAGCCTTGTCGGGTGATGGCGCGGCTGTGGTGATCAGGTTGGGCGTGCCGGAGGATTTCGCGGCAGGGCGCACCACGCCGGTACTGGCAGAATTCACCAGAACCCATCCGCGGGTGAAGCTGGAGGTCAGCAGTGGTTTGAGCCGGGCCTTGGCCGAGGGCTACGACCGCGGCGAGCTCGACCTGATCCTGGTCAAGCAACGTCGTGGCAGCCGTGAGGGGGTGGCCTGTTGGCCGGAACCCATGTGCTGGGTGGACAGTGCCAGCAGTCCGTCGTTCGGGACCGAACCGGTGCAGCTGGTGGCCTTTCCGCCGCGTGGCATGTACCGCGAAGACATGATCGACGCGGTTGAAGGCCTGGGTCGGCGTTGGCGTATCAGTTTCACCAGCTCCAGTCTTGGTGGCATTCAATCGGCGGTTGCCGATGGTTTGGGCATCAGCTTGTTGCCGGCGCGCGCGATGACAGCCGGGCATGTGGTGCTGGGGATTGAGACTGGCTTGCCGCGGATCGACAGCGTCGAGTTGGCAGTGCTGCATCGTCCTTCAGCGGATCCGGAAGCCAAGGCGCTGGCTGCGTTGCTGATCCAGATGCTGGAGCAGGAAATGGGCTGAGTGGGGCGCTGGCAGGGCACCGGCACGTCGCCAACGTCGTTAGAACAAGTCTTCGACCGGCGTATCCAGCAGCTCTTTGGCGCCATGGGTGAAGCGACGCAGGCTGGAAATGCCCAGGTCGCGGATCAGCGAATGGGTGGTGTGTGGCAGGGCGGCGTCGTAGATGTCCTGCGGTGCCACGTTCTTGCCGTGCACGCCTGGCAGCAGGTCGATGCCGGCGGCGGCATAGCAGTGCTGCACCATCGCCGAGCAGTACAGTGCACCTTCCTTGGACAGCAAGTTGCTGCGTCTACGCAGGCGGGTACTGTGCATCGCGAACAAGGTGCCGACCAGTTCGCTCAGCGAGTAACTGGACAGGCCTGAGAGCAGGTCCAAGGCCGCAACCTGCACCTTGTGGGTTTGTGCTGCATCCAGACCGAAATCGAGGATGGCCAGATTCGGGAAGGCTTCGTCGTCGAAATAGCGATCGGCGCGGTTCTCCTGCGCACCCAGTCGCAGCTGGCGATTGCGCAGGTCCAGATCCGATTCCAATACCCACCAGTGGCCGTCCAGCCGTTGCTCGCTGAACAGGAACGCATGCGACCACAGGCTGCGATGGCCGTCCTGGGTCAGTGGCGCCTGCGCCTTGCGGATGGCCTTGCCGACCCAGTCATCGGTGCCGCATAGGCCGATGCGGCCGGGCGCGGCGTGCTTGCGGATCAGCTCTGCATTGCGGCTTTGCATGGGGTCTGGGCTTGGAAGGCTGCGGGCAGGATAGGCGCTGGCGGCGAGCTTGTCGCCGCCAGCAGTTGCGGATCATTCCGGATCGTAGTCGAGATTGGAGGCCAACCAGCGTTCCACCTGCGCCCGCTCCACGCCCTTGCGCTTGGCATAGTCGACCACCTGCTCGCGCGCTACCCGGCCAACCACAAAGTATTGGCTCTGCGGGTGGCTGAAGTAATAGCCAGACACTGCTGCGGTGGGCAGCATGGCGAAGCTCTCGGTCAGCGACATGCCGATACCTTCTGCGTCCAGCAGCTGGAAGATGGTCTGCTTTTCACTGTGCTCGGGGCAGGCCGGGTAACCCGGGGCAGGGCGGATGCCGCTGTATTTCTCGGCGATCAAGGCCTCGTTGTCGAGCTGCTCGTCCTTGGCATAGCCCCAGAACTCGGTGCGTACACGCTGGTGCAGGCGCTCGGCCATGGCTTCAGCCAAGCGATCGGCAAGGGCCTTGAGCAGGATGGCGTTGTAGTCATCGTGGTCGGCTTCGAAGCGGGCAACGTGTTCATCGATGCCGATGCCGGCGGTGACCGCGAAGGCGCCTATCCAGTCCTGCTTGCCACTGTCTGCGGGTGCGATGAAATCGGCCAGGCAGAAGTCCGGGCGCTCGGCCGGCTTGTCGACCTGCTGGCGGAGGAAGTGGAGGGTGCGTTGCTCAAGCCCCTCTCCCTCCGGGGTGAGAGGAGCAGCTGGCGAACCATTGGTTCGTTGCTCCTCGAACGCCCTTGCGCCAGCGCAAGGGCCGGGGCGCGGAGTGGGGGTTGGGTTGAGGGTGCGTGGAGTCAGAGATGTTTGGCATGCCGCACCCTCATCCGCCCTTCGGGCACCTTCTCCCGACGGGAGAAGGGCTATCTGCACATCGTCGCCATCACTATTCGCCGGCCAGATCCCAAACACAGCCCGCGCTGTCAACCACTTCTCATCAACGATGCGCTTGAGCATGGCCTGCGCATCGGCAAACAGATCACTGGCCTGCGTACCCACGATCTCATCGGTCAGAATCGCCGGGTACTTGCCAGCCAGCTCCCAGGCCTGGAAGAACGGCGTCCAGTCGATCACCGGCAGCAGGTCTTCCAGCGGATAGTTGTCGAATACATGCACGCCCGGCTGGTTCGGGGTGGGCGGGGTGTACTGGCTCCAGTCGCAGGTAAAGCGCTGGCCGCGTGCGTGCTCCAGGGATACCAGACGCTTGGCGTCACCTCGGTTGCGATGGCGCTGGCGGATGTCGGCGTAGTCGGCGTCGTTTGCGGCGATGAAGCTGTCGCGTAGCTCCCGCGAGATCAGCGACTGGGCCACGCCGACCGCGCGCGAAGCGTCCTTCACCCACACCGTTGGCGCGCTGTAGTACGGGTCGATCTTCAAGGCGGTGTGTGCGCGTGAAGTGGTGGCACCGCCGATCATCAGCGGCATCTCGAAGCCCTGCCGCTGCATCTCCTTGGCGACGTGGCTCATTTCTTCCAGTGATGGCGTGATCAGGCCGGACAGACCGATGATGTCGGCGTTCTCCGCGCGGGCAGCATCCAGAATTTTCTGTGTTGGCACCATCACGCCAAGATCCACCACCTCGAAGTTGTTGCAGGCAAACACCACGCCGACGATGTTCTTGCCGATGTCGTGCACGTCACCCTTGACGGTGGCCATGATGATCTTGCCGTTGGATTTGCCAACGTCGCCAGTGCGTGCCTTCTCCTCTTCGATGAAGGGCAGCAGATAGGCCACGGCCTTCTTCATAACGCGCGCAGACTTCACCACCTGCGGCAGGAACATCTTGCCAGCACCGAACAGGTCGCCGACCACGTTCATACCGTCCATCAGCGGGCCTTCGATCACGTCCAGCGGGCGATTGGACTGCTGACGGGCTTCTTCGGTGTCTTCCTCCACCCAGGCATCCAGGCCGTGGACCAGCGCGTGCGCAAGGCGATCGCGGACCGGGCGCTCGCGCCAGGCCAGGTCTTCGACCTTCTTCTCGCCTTTCTTGCCCTTGTAGCGTTCGGCGATTTCCAGCAGGCGCTCGGTGCCGTCGCGGCGGCGGTTGAGGATCACGTCCTCCACGCGCTCGCGCAGCTCCGGGTCGAGCTGGTCGTAGATCGGCATCGCACCGGCATTGACGATGCCCATGTCCATGCCAGCCTTGATCGCGTGGTACAGGAACACCGAGTGGATCGCCTGCCGCACCGTTTCATTGCCACGGAACGAGAACGACACGTTCGAGACGCCGCCGGATACATGACAATGCGGCAGCGTGCGCTTGATGATGCGGGTCGCTTCGATGAAGTCCACCGCGTAGTTGTCGTGTTCCTCGATGCCAGTGGCCACGGCAAAGATATTCGGATCGAAGATGATGTCTTCCGGCGGGAAGCCAACCTGCTCGGTCAGGATCCGATAGGCGCGGGTACAGATCTCGACTTTGCGCTCGCAGGTATCGGCCTGGCCGACCTCATCGAACGCCATCACCACCGCAGCGGCGCCGTAGCGGCGTACCAGCCGGGCGTGTTCGATGAACAGTTCTTCGCCTTCCTTGAGCGAGATCGAGTTGACCACGCTCTTGCCCTGCAGGCATTTCAGGCCGGCCTCGATCACGCTCCACTTGGACGAATCGACCATCACCGGAATGCGGGCGATATCGGGCTCGGACATGATCAGGTTGAGGAAGCGCGCCATCGCCTTTTCGGAATCGATCAGGCCCTCGTCCATGTTGACGTCGAGGATCTGCGCGCCGCTGGCCACCTGCTGACGGGCGACGTCAACGGCTTCCTCGTAGCGTTCTTCCTTGACCAGCTTGCGGAACTGCGCGCTGCCGGTGACATTGGTGCGCTCGCCAACGTTGATGAACAGCAGGTCAGGAGTGATGACCAGCGGTTCAAGACCGGATAGACGGGTGTAGTGGGTTGCGGTGTCGTTGCTCATTACCAGACCTTGAAAACCTGTCCATTGGCGATGCCATCGATGCTGCGCTGGTAGGCCAGTGCGGCGCGGGCAGCGGTGACCGGTTCAAAGCCGGGGAAGAAGTCGCCGTAGGCATCCAGCGCTTCGCTCAGCACGCTTGGGCTTACTGCGTTGATGCGCAGGCCGCGCGTTAGTTCGAGTGCCGCGGCACGCACGAAACCTTCGATGGCGGCATTGACGCTGGTGGCACTGGCGCCTTGGGCGATCGGCTGCTCGGTGAGGATGCCGGTGGTCAAGGTGATGCTGCCGCCATCGCGCAGATGGTGCTGGCCGAGCAAGGCCAGACGCACCTGGCCCAGCAGCTTGTCCTGCAGTCCTTGCGCGAACTGCGCCGGGCTCATTTCCGTCAAAGGCCCGAAGTGGACGCTGCCGGTGGTTGCGACGATGGCATCGAGCGGACCGACCGCCTGCAGCAGCGCAGTCACGCTGTCATCGCTGCGCAGATCAACGCTGTGCAGTGGGTCCGAACGCGAGGCCGTGATGACTTGATGGTGCTGCCGCAGATGCTGCGCAACCGCCGAGCCCAGGGTGCCACTGGCACCGACCAGCAGGATCTTCTTCATCGTGTGGTCCTCAGGCAGCTTTGGCAGAAGCCAGCGGCAGCGCGCGCGGCGGCAAGCCGGCAACGGCTTCGGCAATGGCGCGGATGTGATCGGGCGAGGTGCCGCAGCAGCCGCCGACCAGATTGAGCAGACCCGATTGGGCGAACTCTTTCAGGGTCCTGGCCATCTCCTCGGGGGTTTCATCGTACTCACCAAAGGCGTTGGGCAGGCCAGCGTTCGGGTGGGCACTGACATAGCCGCTGGATACCTGCGACAGCGTTTCAACATGCGGACGCATATCGGTGGCGCCCAGTGCGCAGTTGAAGCCGATCGACAATGGCTGGCTGTGCGAAACCGACGCATGGAAGGCTTCGGCGGTCTGCCCGGACAAGGTGCGGCCGGAGGCATCGGTGATCGTGCCGGAGATCATGATCGGCAGGCGCCCGCCACGCGCATCGAATACCTCTTCGATGGCAAACAGCGCGGCCTTGGCGTTGAGTGTGTCGAAGATGGTTTCCACCATCAGGGTGTCGGCGCCACCGTCGATCAGACCATCGATGGCTTCGCGGTAGGTGGCGCGGAGCTCGTCGAAGCTGGTGTTGCGGAAGCCGGGATCGTTGACGTCAGGGCTGATCGAGGCGGTGCGGCTGGTCGGTCCAAGCACGCCGATCACGAAGCGCGGCTTGTCCGGCGTGGTTGCTTCCACCGCGTCACAGCACTGGCGCGCCACCTGCGCGCCGGCCTTGTTCAACTCGTAGACCAGATGTTCAAGGTGGTAATCGGCCTGGCTGACCGAGGTGGCGTTGAAGGTATTGGTTTCCAGCAGGTCCGCACCGGCTTCGAGATAGGCGGTGTGGATGCCGGCAATCACTTCCGGCTTGCTCAGCAGCAGCAGGTCGTTGTTGCCCTTGAGGTCATGCTCGCAGCCCGCGCCGTGCACGTGTTCACTGTCGAAGCCACCAGCGAAACGCATACCGCGATAATCGCCTTCTTCCAGACGATGGCGCTGGATCATCGTGCCCATGGCACCGTCGATGATCAGGATGCGCTGTTCAAGCGCACGGAGCAGCTTGGCGACGCGTTCGGGATGGAGCCAGGGCAGGGCGTGCATGGGGCAATCAACCAGGTAGGTGTATCAGGGGCGATGGGCGATCAGCGAGATCACTTCGAAATGCGGCGGGCGCTTTTCACGGGTCACGGTCTCCAGGCTGGAGACTTCAAGCCCGGCTTTTTCGACGAATTTGCGCAGTTCCTTGCCGGTGAAACCGAGATTGACGTGGCCATAGGCCTGGACGGCGGCCTTGTGCTCGTGGCGGGCCAGGCTGCACAGCATCAGCCGGCCTTGCGGACGCAACACGCGGGCGCATTCTGCAACGGCCTTGGCTGGCTGGCTGGCGTAGGTGAGGGCGTGCATCATCACCACCAGATCGAAGCTGCCATCGGCGAATGGCAGCTTGTGCATGTCGCCTTCCAGCACTTCCACATTGGGCAGCTTGCGCAGGCGCTCGCTGGCGGCAGCCACCACGCGTGCACTGGTATCGATGCAGACGTAGCGCTGTGCGTGCGGGGCCAGCAGTTCGGCCAGCACGCCGTCGCCGGAAGCGATGTCGAGCACGTCACCGGTTTCCAGCAGCGGCAGGGCGCTGCGCGCCATCGCTTCCCAGGTACGGCCGGGCGAGTAATGGCGTTCCATGTCACCGGCGACGCTGTCAGCCCAGTTCTGGTCGGCGGCACGCATGGCCAGCACGGCAGGCACCCGCTCGGCGTCCTGGCGCAGCAGCGGGTCGTCGCTGCCGCTGCTCAAGGCATGCCACAATGCGCGCTGTGCCGGGTCCAGTGCAGCCTCGTCAAAGCGGTAATACGCCGAGACGCCAGCGCGGCGATCGCGCACCAGGCCGGCTTCCTTGAGCCGGGCCAGATGGGTAGACACGCGCGGTTGTGCCAGCGTGGTGATGGCCGACAACTCGGCCACGGTCAATTCTTCCTGTTCCAGCAATGTCAGCAGACGCACGCGCGTCGCATCGGCGAACACTTTCAGACGGGTTGACCAGTCTTCCAGATCCATAAATATCTACCTATCGCGATATAGAGATATTTTCCTTGTGTTGCCAGTTTCGGTCAAGGTGATGCGTAGGCTGAATGGGGTTGCGATGGTTACAATCGCAACTTGATCAAACCCTGGGAGGGGTGTTGTGGATTTCAGTTATTCCGACGAGCAGTTGATGCTGCAGGACGTCGCGCGCCGTATCGCCAAAGAGAAGATCGCCCCCAGTGCCGAGCATTTCGATGCCACGGGCGAATACCCGTTGGAAAACATCCGCTTGCTGGGCGAGAACGGCTTGATGGGCATTGAAGTGCCGGTCGAGTACGGCGGCTCCGGCATGGACCCGATTTCCAGCGTGCTGGCCATCATCGAAGTGTCCGCTGCCGACGCGGCGCATGCCACCATCATGTCGGTCAACAATTCGCTGTTCTGCAACGCCGTGTTGGGTTATGGCACCGAGGCACAGAAACAGACCTATGTGCGTGCGATTGCCGAGGGCCGCGAGATTGGCGCGTTCGCGCTGACCGAATCGCAGTCCGGCTCCGATGCGACCGCCATGCGCTGCCGCGCGGTCAAGCAGGCTGATGGTTCGTTCGTGATCAATGGCCAGAAGAGTTGGATCACCTCCGGCCCGGTCGCGCGCTACATCGTGCTGTTCGCGATGACCGAGCCGGAAAAGGGCTCGCGCGGCATCACCGCCTTCATGATCGACACGCAGAAGCCGGGCTTCGGCCGCGGCAAGACCGAGCCCAAGCTGGGTGTGCGCGCGTCGGCTACCTGCGAGATCGAGTTCCAGGACTACGTTGCCGCAGCGGAAGATGTGATCGGCAAGGAAGGCGAGGGCTTCAAGATCGCGATGAGCCTGCTGGATTCGGGCCGCATCGGTATCGCCTCGCAGGCGGTTGGTATTGCCCGGGCTGCCTATGAGGCATCGCTGGAATACGTGCGTGAGCGCAAGTCGTTCGGCGCGCCGATCGGCAGCTTCCAGATGATCCAGGCCAAGATCGCCGACATGAAGTGCAAGCTGGATGCAGCGATGTTGCTGACCTTGCGTGCAGCCTGGACCAAAGCCCAGGGCAAGCGTTTCTCCACCGAAGCGGCGGTGGCCAAGCTGACCGCGTCGGAAGCAGCGATGTGGATCGCGCACCAGGCGGTGCAGATCCACGGCGGCATGGGCTATTCCAAGGAAATGCCGCTGGAGCGTTACTTCCGTGATGCCAAGATCACCGAGATCTATGAAGGCACCTCGGAGATCCAGCGTCTGGTGATTGCGCGCAACGAGACAGGCGTGCGCTGATCATCCGTTAATGCCGGGCAATGCCCTCATGTAGTGGGGGGGGGGGGGGGGGGGGGGGGGGGGGGGGGGGGGGGGGGGGGGGGGGGGGGCGGGGGGGGGGGGGCCGCGCCCAAAAACAACCACCCACCAGCCCGCGGGGGGGGGGGGGGGGGGGGGG
>NZ_JBRREH010000017.1:0-57249 GCF_056760175.1 Stenotrophomonas sp. STEN021
ACCCGTCGAAAAGCGTCAGAAACGGCGCAAAATCGATCATATCGAGGTCGACTTGGCGCCTTGACGCTGAAATCCAAGTATCAGAGCGCTTTGATCAGACCTTCCCTAGGAATGCCTTGAGGATTCCGAGCGACAGTTCCATGTAGCAGGAGATCTATTGCCAAGGGGGCGCGACAAACGGCGCTGCTGTCCAAGTAAGTCCAACCGCATCCAATCAACTAAGGGGTACAAATGGGGGTATTTTTAATTTTGAATTTATATTTATTGAATCAAAAACAAGTGGTTGTATCGACTATTTGGGTCAGATAAGCACCATCGCCTGATCCCATGGCGTCCAGGCAAGTCCAAAATTCATGCCAAGCCCGCAGAAATGCGGGCTTTTGTGCATCTTGGTCCGAGCTTGTCCACGGACATCTGTGCGGTATCTGGGGTGGCGACGACGGCAGGCTGAGTTTGGCATTGGTGATCGACTGCCATGCCCGGTAACTATTGGGTTGGCAGCTGTCGCATACCGCCAAGGCAAGCGCTGAAGACGATGACCCTGGATGTGGCATATGCCGTTACATTAAACGCGTGACCAGGGCAGCAGCAGATGGGTCATTGCGGAATCGTTCCGGGATAACCGGCTGTTCGATGAAATATTTTCAACATCGAACAGGACGCGGTTACGCGGCATGCCGTTGCGAATGGCGGCAAAGCGCCGGACCGAAATCATCGAGGGGGGCCGAAAGGAAGATGAGATATTTCAGGGATATCAATTTCCACACCGTTGACTACGATCGAGATGCTGAATGGATTTGGCTCTCAAACAACGTTGATTTCATCTACTCATGTGTTGTTTATCAGGAGAAAATAAAAGCAGCCGGGATCGCAAAATTGAACATCTATCTTGGAGCCCATGACCATCCGTGGGACCGGGAGGTCATCGGCGGGATAACTGGGATCAAGGAGAAGTTTTCTCCAAGTGCAATTGACAGTGGGTGGGAGTTTTTTGAGCGGTCACTGAGCGATGTAATTGCCAATGCTCTGTATAAATTATCTTCCGCCGGTTGTATGGATCGCCTTTGTGTGGGAAAGGTCGAGGAAAAGGTTCTATCTACGAATTTTGTCTACTCTCATGTTGTGAGAAAATTTCGCAGAGGCACTGATGGCCGAAGATTTGTACTTTCGTTGGAAACGGAGTTTGAATCGGTGCGATTTGTTCTGCTGGATGTGGCGAGAGAGGTCAAGTATCGGTTGTTGAATTTCTGGCCGTCTCCGTGGGTTGCACTGATGAAATTTCAATCGGCTGAATTTACCGAAGATGGCCGCCTGCAGGTTGTCATTCGTTGGCACGATGGTAGTGAGAGGGAAAGGTGGGGACGAAGAGTTTGCGAAGTCGATTCGGAATTGAATTTTCGCGAAGTTGCTGTGGTTGGCGAGAGAAAGAAGGGCTTTGAATTTGAAGTTCCATAGCTGCTTTGGTGCTTGCGTGATCACCGAACCGACTGCGGCACCCGTCGCAGCTTGCTTACGTCATAGCCCATTGCCTTGATGCTCTCCACTGCGCGTTGGTAATCCGCCGCCGAAACCTGCGGGGTGCGCGCCATGTACCAGACGTAGTCACGCTTGCTGCGGGCGACGATGGTCTGGCTATAGTCCTTGTCCACCCAGGCGATGATGTATTCGGCCTGGATCGGCCAGATGAACTGCACGCCCCAGACTGCGCCCTTTCGACGTGATCGATGCTGGATTGAGCTTGCCCCACACCTATCGCCGCTGCGGCAATTGTCGGTGCGCAGATTCATCAGCGGTGTGTCCTTGCCTTTCAATTGGCTGCATGCCGCGCACGATTTTTACGTATCTGGGTTGGCTCGCTTTCGGACGCTCGCCTGTAGTCGTTTTCTGCTGCGAGGCAGCACCCAGTTCATTGCTGACGCGTCTGTCGCGTTCAAGTCGTTGCGCGCAGATGGACCGATCAACATGCGCGTTTTCCTGCGGTCTATGGCAGTGCGTGTGCGCGATGTTCAATCAGCAGCAGACAAGGTTGCCGAGTATGGCGATGGCAACGCAACGACAGCAGCGTCCTGCACTGGATCAGATCGTAAGAGTGCCAGGCAAAGTTTGAATTCAGAGCTTTGCAATTTTTGCTCGCACTCATCAATAGCTGTTAGTTGTTAATATATGTGATAAAGATGTGAAGCCGCAGGATGAAGCGGCGTCTCAATTGGTTCGGAAGTTTCATATCCGCAACTTCGCATGGAGTGCGGTAACAGGGGGAAAAACATGAAGATCACCATCCATCGGCCTGCCGTTCTGGCAGCCGGTTTCATCGCGTTCGTGTCAGCGACGGCAAGCTTTCCAAGCCACGCTTTTCTGGGCATGTCGTCGGACAAATGCAAAGAGGCGCGGGGAACCCTGCGTATCGTCGAGCCGGATGACGGCATGGGAATCTGGGCTACGTACGGCCTGCCCGCACCTACGCGCATGCTGCGGGTGCTGGTAAACGACTCCAAGTGCTTTACCGTGCTTGATCGCGGCGCCGGGTTCACCGCAGCGCAGGCTGAGCGTGAGCTGGCCATGGGCGGGCACTTGCAGGAAGGTCAGAATATCGGCGGTGGGCAGATGCGTGGCGCGGACTTCGTGCTGGTGCCGGATATCGTCTCGCAGAATCCCAATGCCGGTGGCATGAGCATCGGTGCAGGCGCATCCAATGGCGGCAGCAAGCGCGGCTTGATGGGGGCGATGATGAACGTTGCCACCTTGGGCGTGGCAGGCAAGCTGTCGACGAAAAGGCAGACCGCCGAAGTGGTGCTGACCCTGGTGGATGTCCGCACGTCCGAGCAGCTTGTCAGTGTGACCGGCGAAGCCAAAATCACCGACAAGGCGTGGGCGGCAGCGGTGTCTGCCTCGAACGTGCAGGGCAGCGCGGGAGTAAATGCTGGCAGCTGGGACAACACCGAGATCGGCAAGGTCATCAAGGAGGCCTACGAAGAGGCCTATGAGCGGATGGTTGAGGAGGTCAGCAAAAAGCGCGGTGTGTTGGCCAATCGCAATGTGCCGCAGGCAACCCATGGAGTGGCGCCGGTAGCGCCACCGGATGCCTACCAGACCTTGGCCGCATCGCAAGCGAGGCTGGCCAATGCCGCCGCAGCAAGGTTGCAGGAACGGCCTGCGGTGCCGATGGCGGTACATGCCGACGCAGCGCACGCCGGTGCAATGGGCAGCCTGCCGGGCCAGGCCATGCAGCATGGCGTGAATCTCGTTGTTGACGGCGCTGTGGCACCGGCCGCAATGGGCGCGTTGCCTGATTCCGGCGGCATGGCTGGCGCTGCGGGCCAGATGTTGCAGCAGGTTGCAGGCCAGGGCGTGGGTGCCGGTGTGGCGCAGGCTGCGATGGGGGCTGTGGCGCAGCAGGGCGGCATGCTGGGCGCTGCCGGCCAAGTGGTACAGCAGGTTGCAGGTCAGGGCATCGGTGCAGGTGTGGCGCAGGCTGCGATGGGCCTGGCAGCCCAGCAGGGCGGAATGGTCGGTGCAGCTGGGCAGGTGGCGCAGCAGGTTGCCGGCCAGGGCATCGGCGCGGGTGTGGCGCAGGCTGCGATGGGCTTGGCCGCCCAGCAGGGCGGCATGGTGGCGGCAGCGGGGCAGGTGGCGCAGCAGGTAGCAAGCCAGAATTTGGCCGCCGGTAGCCAGGTGGCCGCCGCTGCGGGGACCATGATGTTGCATCGCATGGCGCGACTGCTGGCCCAGCCGGACAGCCAGGCGACTGTGGTGGCTGAACTCAAGCCGGGCATGCTCGCTTATCCCACCGGGGGGCGAAATGGCGGAATGATCGAAGTCGATGACGAAATGGGCAATCGTGGTTGGTTGCCGTCGGCAGTGCTTGGCGTCAAGCAGTAATCCACGTCTGGCCGGGCGTTCTGGCACGGATCCTTGGTCCGTGCCAGGCGCCGGTTGCGCCAGCTATGCCACTCTGGTGCGTTGCAGTTCCGCACGACTTCCCGCCACGCTGCAGCCACTGTAGCCCCGGCACACAAGCGCACACTCCTGCAGTGGCTGCAGGGCTGTTATCGCCGCCGCGCACGCCGGGCCTACGCAGCGGTTGCAATGCTCTTGGCCGCGGCAGGCTATCGCCATCGGCCGGATCGTGACAATGAACGGGCGCGCTATTGGCGCCGCTCTGGACGCTTTCCAGGGCTTAGCTTCGCCAGGCCATGATCAATGTCCATTGTGATCAACGCACCGACTGCGGCACCCGCCGCAGCTTGCTCACGTCATAGCCCATGGCCTTGATGCGCTCCACTGCACGTTGGTAGTCCGCTGCTGAAACCTGCGGGGTGCGCGCCATGTACCAGACGTAGTCACGTTTGCTGCGGGCGACGATGGTCTGGCTGTAGCCCTCGTCCACCCAGGCGATGATGTATTCGGCCTGGATCGGCCAGATGAACTGCATGCCCCAGACTGCGCCCTTGCCTTCGGCTTCGACCTTGCCGATGGGGTGCATGGATTCCAGCGGTGCCTGGAAGCTGCCCTTGCGGTAGGTGAAGGTGGTCTGGATCCGGCCATCCGGGCGCAATGCGTAGCTTTCCACTGCATCGAAGGCTTCGCGCTCGGGGCGCGACGGAATATGCGCGATCACATACCAGTCGCCCATGAAGCGCGGTACATCCACCGATGCCGGGCGCGGGATCGGGCGCGTGTCCAGGTTGCTGCAACCAGTGCCGAACAAGGCAATGGACAGCATCGACAGAAACGGAAGGGTTCGCATGCTCGGGCCTGCCTTCAGCTTGGGCGGAACAGGTAGTGTGCTACCAGCCATTGCTGGCCATCGTCGTATCCGAACAGCTCCGCGCAGGCCATCCAGAACATGCGCCAGCGCTGCCACCAGATGCGTGCAGCGATGTCGCTGCCGTAGGTTTGCACCAGCAACGGCATGATCTGTTCGCGTGCGGCGTCCTGGCGCTGCAGCCAATGGTTGGCGGTGCGCTGGTAGTGGCGGCCATCCAGCAGCCAACGCTGCTGCAGCTGCATGTCGCGCTGGAAATGCAGTAGGGTATCGGCGGCCGGCATCAGGCCGCCGGTGAAGAAGTGGCGGCCCATCCAGTTGTCCTCGCCGATCGTGTCGAACGGGTACATATGCGTGCGATGGACAAAGATGTGCACGAACAGCGCACCGTCGGGCTTCAGCCAGCGGGAAATGCGTGCAAGCAGGCGCTCGTAGTTGCGTATGTGCTCGAACATCTCCACCGATACACAACGGTCGAAGGTTGCGGCGGGCAATTGCAGCTGATTGACGTCGATGGTCAATACCTCGACGTTTTCCAACCCGCGTGCCCTGCACTGGGCCAGGATGTGCTGGCGCTGGCTGTGCGAGTTGGAGACGGCGGTGATGCGGGCGCCAGGATAGCGTTCGGCCATCCACAGGGTCAGCGAGCCCCAGCCACAACCCAACTCCAGGATGTGCTGGCCATTGGCGAGCGCGGCGCGTTGCCCGTACAGCTCCAGCATCGCGTCCTCGGCTTGATCCAGGGTTTCAGTGCCGGTGTGGTAATAGCAGCTGCTGTACTTCAAGCGGCTGCCAAGGCAGGCCTGGAAGAACGCCGCGGGAACTTCGTAGTGCTGGCGGTTGGCGGCATCTGCATGCAGCGCGAGCGGGCTGTTGGACAACTCGGCAATGCGCCGGCTGAAGCGGTCCGACTGCGCTTGCAGGCCTTCTTCCGATTCTTCTTGCAGGCGCTGTGCGCACAGGCGGCGGATACCCCAACGCAGGGCGGCATCCGGCAGCCAGCCGCGCTCTGCCCAACCGGTCAGTCCGGGTTCGGCATAGATGGCAGAATCCAGTGGCGTGGCTGCGTTCATGGCGATTGCTCCTTGCTGGTGCGAGGAAACCACGGGAAGAACATCGGGGTGCTGCGCTGGTAGGCGCGGTAGTCGTCGCCACGGCTGCGTAGCGCCTGTTTCTCGGTGAACGGAACGCCGCTCAGGTAGCGCAGGAACAGATACATCAGCACCGGGCCGGTCCACGCCAGCCACCACAGCGGTGAACCAACGGCAAGCAGCACGTAGGTGAACCAGTGCAGCCACTCGAAGAAATAGTTCGGGTGTCGCGAGTAGCGCCACAGCCCCTGCCGACAGGTACGGCCCTTGTTGGCTGGGATTGCGCGAAAGTGTGCGAGCTGACGGTCCGCAACGGACTCGCCCAGCACGCTCAGCAGCCAAACCAATGCAGCTGCGATGACCCAGCCATAGCCATCGGCGCGCGGATTGCCGGCTACCGCGACAAACGGCAGCGCGAACAGAACTACCAACAGTGCCTGGACAATGAAGAAACCGAAGATCTTGCCTTGGTGGCTGCGCCAATGTTCGCGCAGGTACTTGTAGCGACCATCCTCGGACTCGTGGCGCACGCGCTGCCATAAATGCAGGGCGAGGCGACCTCCCCACAATCCGCCCAGAACCGCCAAGCTGATGCGCGGCAAGGCTGCGCCGTCACCCAGCCATGCGAGCAACAAGGCGGCAGCGGCCAGAACTTTGGCCCAGAGCACATCGACGACGCCGATATTGCGATGGCGGCGCTGCCAAGCCCAGCCCCAGAGCATGATCGCCACGGCGTACAACAACACCCAGCCTAGATTGCTCATGTGGAAGCACCTGTCAGTGGAACTTGGGTGGGCCTGTGGGACCAGCGGCGTGCGCTCGTGACCAGCAGTGTCAGTGCGACGCTCCAGCCGATGCCAAGCAACAGCAATCCTTGCCACGCTGGTGCAGCAAAATGCACGGCGTCGAAACCGCGTGCGGCGGACAGATAGGCCAGCGGTGCCAACAGCGGTCCGAACGTCACCGGCAGCAGCCAGTGCCGTTGCAGGAAGGCCATCGAGGAGGTCAGGGTCATCGCAAACGCCGCCCACAACGCCATGATCCACGGCGGCGGTGCCCTGCCAAATGGTGCAGCGGCGTAGTCGACTCGGCCGCTTGCCGCCGCCAGCCCGTCAACCAACCAGGCACAGACCAGCGCCAGCAGCAGCAAGCGCCACTCGGTTCGTGGCTGGGCGGCGCTGCAAAACTGGCTGGCTATGTAGAGCGCCGCGGCCAGCAGGGCCGGCCATTGCCAACCGCGCCCGGCACCAGCCACGGCGCACAGCCAGACCAGTTGGTTGCCCAGCAGGTTGAGCAGGGTCCGGCGCATGTCAGCTGATCTGCCCGGCGTTGGCTGCGGGTTGATAGCCGGGCCGGGCCAGCAACAGGTGCGATACGCCGATCGAGCGCTCCAGAAAGCCACCCTCGCAGTAGGCTAGATAGAACTCCCAGAGCCTGCAGAAACGCGGGTCGAAGCCCTGTGCGTGCACTGAAGGCAGCTGTGCCATGAAGCGCTGGCGCCAGGCACGCAGGGTCAATGCATAGGAGTAGCCGAAGTCGTGCTGGGCCACCAGCTGCAGATCGCTGGCCCGCGTCTTCGCCGCCAGGATTGCATTGATCGAGGGAATGAAGCTACCGGGGAATACGAAGCGCTTGATGTAATCCACACTGCGCCGGGCCTGCTCGTAGCGATGGTCTTCGATTGTGATCGCCTGCAGCAGGGCAACGCCATCGGGCTTGAGCAGCCGCTGCAGGGTGGCCATGTAGGTGTCCAGGTACTCGGCACCTATGGCCTCGATCATCTCGATCGAGACCAGCTTGTCGTACTGGCCTTCAAGATCGCGGTAGTCCTGCATCAGCAGGGTGATCCGATCCTGCAGCCCGGCCTTACTCACGCGCTGGGCAGCCAGTGCGTGCTGCTCCGCCGAGATGGTGGTTGTAGTTACATGGCAGCCGTAGTGGCGCGCCGCGTGCACGGCGAAGCCACCCCAGCCGGTACCGATCTCGATCACCCGGTCGCCCGGCTGCAACTGCAGTTGCTGGCAGATGCGGTCGAGTTTGCGCTGCGAGGCTTGCTCAAGCGATGTGTTTTCGTCTGCAAACAGGGCGGGCGAATACATGAGGTCCGGCGACAGGAACAGCGAGAAAAAATCGTTGCCGAGGTCATAGTGCGCGGCGATGTTGCGGCGACTGCCTTCGCGGCTGTTGCGGCGCAGCCGGTTCCAGCAACGCAGCAGCCAGCCGCCAATACGTGCAGGGCCGCGCTCCATGCCATCGAGCAGGTCACGGTTGCGCACCAATATGCGCACCAGTGTCACCAGGTCATCGCAGCGCCAGTCGCCATTGATATAGCTTTCGCCGGCGCCGACGCTGCCTTGTGCGGCTACCTTGCGGTAGAACGCGGGGTCGTCGATGGTCACCGTGGTTTGCAGCTGCGTTGAAGCATCGCCGAGCACCACCTCGCCCAGCGCGTCGCGCACACGCAGGCAACCATCGCGCAGTGGTGCGAGTTCGGCCAGCAGTCGGCGTCGAAGCAGCGCATCCAGCGCACCCGGTTGCGGCAGGGCTACCGAGGAGGTCATCTGGTTCATCGCGTTTTCTCGGCAAGGGAAGGGTGGTCATGGACCGGGTTGCGCTTCAGCCACAGCCGCAGTGCCTGCCAATGAATGGCGGCCACTACCTGCAGGGTCATCAGCGGGTAGCAGGCCAGGACCCGCGCCAAGCCTGCACCATCGAGCGGGTGGCGCTGCAGGGACTGGATAGCATCGAACTGGCGCAGGCCTTCGCGCCATACCTGCATATGTATCCGCAGGTCTGCACCAGGCGCGGTCAGGCGCCAGTCGTAGCGGCAGTCCATCGCCATGAACGGCGAAACGTGGAAACACTTGTCGAACTGCCAGCGCAGCGCTCGGCCGGAGTGCTCTGCTGTTTCAGCTGGCAGCACATAGGCGTGGCGCTCTTTCCATGGCGTGTTGGTAATTTCCGCCACGATGCAGTCCAGGGTGACGCCATCGGCCTGGTAGCAGTAGTAGAAGCTGACCGGATTGAACACATGGCCCGCAACGCGCAGATGGGTAAGCAGGCGCACCGGTCCGGCCGGGCGATGGCCCAGCACGGATGCCGCATGCTCCCGCACTGCATCCGCCAATGGCAGCGCGGGGTCACCGAAGTAATCGCTGCGGCGGAACTCGGCCAGGTTGCGACGGTTCACCGACCACAGCCAGCGCCCGGCAAAGATCCGCTCCAGCTCGTCCAGGTCAAGCAGCAGCTGGGCGATGGGATAGCGGAAGGCATGCGGATGCGGCCGATGCCGGCGATGCACCACATGTCCGATATAGATGGCGCTGGTACTCATGTTGTCAGTGCCGGTTTTGAGCGCCGCGGCGCATTCGTCCTGTGCTCAGCCAGTACATCAACCACGCGGCGGGCACTGCGGATGCCATCTTCATGGAAGCCCCAGCCCCAATAGGCACCCACGAACCAGGTGCGGCGCCGGCCCTGCAGCTCGGCCCAGCGCTGTTGCGCGGCGATGGCCGCGTGGTTGTGCACCGGGTGCGCATACTGCATGCGACGCAGCACCTTGGCCGGATCGATCCGGGTGCTGTTGTTGAGCGTCACCACCAGTGGCGTATCACCGGGCAGGCCCTGCAGCAGGTTCATGCAGTAGCTGACCGTGCATGGTGCAGCCCGATCCTGCGGCACCTGCGCGTTCCACGCTGCCCACGCCTTGCGGTTGCGTGGCAGCAGTGACGCATCGGTATGCAGTACCACTTCATTGCGCTGGTAGCTGATGGCGTCCAGCACATCATGTTCCAGGGGGCTCGCATCGGCGAGCAGCTTCAGCGCCTGGTCACTGTGGCAGGCCATGATCACCTCATCGAAGCTCTCAACGCCTGCGGTGCTGTGCACCCTGGCCTCCCATGGCGTCCGCTCGACCGCCAATACGGGACACGCAAGCCGCTCACGTACCTGCCAGCGCGCCCGCAGGGCGTCGACGTAGCGCGCCGAACCGCCTTTCACAACCCGCCACGGTGCACGCCCGCGCATCTGCAGCATCTGGTGGTTGGCCATGAACTGGACCAGGTAGCGCGCCGGGAAATCGCGCACGGTTGCAGTCGGCGATGACCACAGGGCCGATGCCATTGGCAGCAGGTGCTCCTCGACGAAGGCTTCGCCATAGCGCTGGCTGTGCAGGTACTCGCCCAGCGTGGGGCCAGCGCCGCCTTCGAGCAGCGCCGGGGCCTCACGGTAGAAGCGGCGCAGGTCGCGCAGCATGCCCCAGAAGCGTGGTGACAGCAGGTTGCGGCGTTGGCAGAACAGGCCATCGAGTGATGTGGCGTTGTATTCCACGCCGCTGCGCTCGCTGCGCATCGAGAAGCTCATCGTGGTCGGCTGTGAGGCAACACCGAGCTCATCAAACAGCGTGGTCAGCAGCGGATAATGCAGTGGGTTGAAGACGATGAAGCCGGTGTCCACTGCCATTCGCCGCCCATCCACCTGTAGATCATGGGTGTGGGTATGGCCGCCGAAGTGGCTGTTTGCCTCGAACAAGGTGACTTCGTGTTCGCCATCCAGCCACCAGGCGCTGGCCAGGCCGGCAATGCCCGAGCCAATGATCGCGATGCGCATCTCAGTTCCTCGCCTTGGCCAGCACCCACGCCGGAATCGGTTTGAGTTCTTTTACCAGGCCGAGCATCGCCATCACCCGCAGCCCATACCAGGTCAGGTCGATCTCCCACCAGCGGAATCCCTGCCGTGCCGTACCAGGGAAGAAGTGATGATTGTTGTGCCAGCCCTCGCCAAAGGTGATCAGTGCCAACCAGAGGTTGTTGCGGCTGTCATCGAGGGTGTCGAAGCGGCGGCGACCAAAACGGTGTGCCAGTGAGTTGATGGTGACGGTGGCATGGAACAGCAGCACCGTGGAGACGAAAAATCCCCACACCAGCAGTTGCATGCCGGAAGTCTGCAAGCCGGGTGCCCAGCGTTCAAGCGCCGCGCCCAGCGCGTACAGGGCTGCGGCCAGCAGCAGCGGCACCACGGTGTCGAAGCGGTCCAGCCAGCGCAGTTCCGGGAAACGGGCCAGATCCGGCACGCGTTGCAGGTCGGTGGCGAAGGCTTCACGGGTCAGGAACCAGCCGACATGGCTGCGCCAGAAGCCTTTGTGCTGGGGAGAATGCGGGTCCAGCGGTTGGTCGGCATGGCGGTGGTGATGCCGGTGGTGCGCCGCCCACCACAGCGGGCCGCGCTGCACGCTGGATGCACCGACAAGGGCAAACAGGAACTGCACCGCGCGCGATGTCTGGAAGGTGCGATGGGAAAAATAGCGGTGATAGAAGGCGGTGATGGCGAACATGCGCACCGCATACAAGGCCAGCGCGACACCAACCGCCGTCCACGACACACCTACCCAGATCACGCCAAGGCAGCCGAGGTGCAGCAGTGCGAAGGGCAGGGCGCGCAGCCAGTCGATGCGATCGCCTGCCTGCGCCGTGCCAGCGGACTCCCCGCCGCCGGCGGTATCGAACCAGCGCTGGAGCGTGTGCAGCAGGGCCATGCGTCGGCGGGGAAGGGGCGCTGCGGATGCCATGGAGCGTATCTCGAGAGATTTTCCATCCTTCTCTACGCAGCGCGGCAGCGAATGGATGCAGCGTAATGAAGATTTCATCGGAATCAGTCCGGCGCAGACGCACAGCGCGCTACCAGCGGCTGCTGTAGCTCGGCCTGCCATTGGGCAAGCGGGCGTTCCACCGCCTTCTGCGCGAAGCGCACCGTTACCACGGGGTAGTCCCCTTGGGCATCGCGCAGATTGCTGGTGCCGTGGAACTCCAGCAGACGCCGATCCGCATCGGCATAGACCAGTGCCAGGCGCGGCGCGACCACTCCATACCAGGCGTCCAATTGCACCTGAATGGACTGGGCGGCCATTCCCTGCCAGCGGACGGCGCCGACACGCTGCACCTGCACCGGGTAGTAGCGCTGCCGGCTGGGCACCAGAAACCGCAGGCGGAGTCGCTCGCCCTGCATCAACTGCTGCCAATGCGCGCGTACGGCGGCGTCGAAACCGGCATCAATCACCGCCTCGGCCGGTAGCGGCAGCCGCAGCGTCCGTGCTTTCGCTGCCGCATCCTCTTTCCAGTTCAGCTGTATGACGCCTTCACCCGTTGCCACGCTGGCGGCCTGGCCACTGCGCCGGTCCTCCCAGTGGTAGCTGGGAGTCTGAGCGGAACCGTTGACCTGCATCTGCTTGCGCGCGAAGGGCTGGCCGTCGGGGCACAAGTAGTGCACCCAACGCTCCGCTGCATCCCCGGCTCCGCGTTGCCAATGCAGCTCGCGGTAGGCCACTTTCCCGTCCCGGGTCGTAGCAGTGCCTTCACTGCGCAACAGCGGCGCCGCCGACGCCGCCAGGGGGAGGGACAACAACAGGCAGGCTGTGCGCATGGTGGCATCACGGAATGATCGTCCCTTGCCTACGGACGCGGCTGGCTGCTGGATGCAGGCAGGCCAGTGCATCCAAACGACGCTGGCGCGCGTAGGAAGGACAACACATTTACTGCAACCGCGCCTACGCAGATGTACCCTGATCCCCGCAACCTCCCTTCTCCATTCGACACCGCCCGGATCGTGTCCAGTTCAACGCAGCTGAGCAAAGAGCCAATCAACTGGGCCGGTGACATGGACGGGGTGGCTCGGCTGCGCGATCGCGACTGCTTCATGCGCATCTACGATCACTTCCTGCCACGCCTATGTGTGTACCTGCGCGGCTTGGGCGCACCTGACGCGGTTGCCGAAGAATTGGCGCAGGAATGCCTGTTGCGCCTGTGGTTGCGGGCCGCGGAATTCGATCCGGCCCAGGGCGCGTTGAGTACCTGGCTGTATCGCATCGCGCGCAACCTGCATATCGACCGTGTACGCCATGAGCGTAGCTGGACGCTGGTGCAGGCGGCGGTGGAGAACGCCGCCGCGGCTGATGTCCTGGACCGTAGCAGCGCCGAGCAGTTCGCCGATCATGCAAGGCTGCGCCAGCGCATCAACGAGCTGTCAGCGGTGCAGGCGCGGCTGGTGCGGATGTCCTATTTCGAAGCAAAGAGCCACGGCGAGATCGCGCAGGCATTGGGAATGCCGTTGGGCACGGTCAAGTCGCACCTGCGGCGGGCCTTCCTGCTGCTGCAGTCCAAGGTCGGAGGTGGGGCATGAATCCGCACCACCACCTGCACGAGTCCACCTTGATGAGCTATGCCGCCGGCGCGCTGCAGGCACCGCTGAGCATTGTTGCCGGTGCCCACCTCGAGCAGTGCCCGCACTGTCGGCAGCGCCTGCGTGACGCCGAGGCGGTCGGCTCTGCGTTGCTGGAGCAGACCCAGCCGGTGCTCGACGATACGCGGCGCGAAACACTGCGCGCCGCCATGCTGGCGCAGCTGATGGACGTGGACCCGCCAGCGATGCCGCCACCGGCGCGGCAGGCACCGCCGGAGCGACCACAGGCCGACCCGGAGTATCTGCCTGCATCGCTGCATCCGTATTTCGGCGACTCGCTGGCCAAGCTGCGCTGGCGCTGGATGGCGCCGGGCGTGCACTGCATCCGCGCGCAGCAGATGCCGTCGCTGATCATGCTGAAGATCGCGCCGGGCAAGTGCCTGCCCATGCACAGCCATGGCCGCAGTGAACTCACCCAGGTCCTGCGTGGTTCGTACAACGACGCGCTGGGGCTGTTCGCTTCCGGCGATGTGGCGGATCTGGATGCCGAGGTGGAGCACCAGCCGGTGACCGCGCCCGGTGTCCCGTGCATCTGTGTCTCGGCGCTGGATGCACCACTGGTATTCAGTGGTTGGTTGGCACGCAAGGTCCAGCGTTTCGTCAAACTCTAGTTCGCACTGAGGGGCCGATGATGAACGATGTTGGACGCCTGAAGATCGTGCTGACCGGGGCAAGTGGTTTGGTTGGGCAAGGTGTCGCGCTTGCCTGCGCAGGGTCCACGCATGTCAAACGCACGGTGGCGCTGGTGCGGCGCGCAGGCGGTCTGGTCACGGCAACACAGGAACTGGTGCTGGAGGATTTCCTGCAGGCCCATCGCCGCCAGGCCGACCTGGTGGGCTTCGATGCCTGTTTCTATTGCGCGGGCGCGCCGCCGGTGGGCACAGCGGAAGACGAGTACCGACGGGTCACGCTCGACACCACACTGGCAGTTGCGCAGACCTGGTTCGCGGCCAATCCACAGGCAATGTTCCTGTATATCTCGGGCGCGCACGCCAATCCCGAGAGCCACTTCATGCCCCTGCGCATCAAAGGCGAGGCGGAGCGGGCACTGGCCCAGCTGCCGGGGCGCACGGTGATGCTGCGGCCAGGCGGGGTGCGCCCTGTAGCGGGAACAGGCACACGGCATGGATCGTTGAAGCCACTTTATGTGCTTGCTGGGCCACTGATGCAGCTGACAGCTGCTGCGTTGCCGTCGGTGTTCACCAGCAATCTGATTCTTGGCCGCGCGATGATCGCCTTGGCACGCATGCGCGCCCCGCCTGCCGTGGTGGAATGCGCGCAGATCAATCAGCTTGGGAGTGCCGACGCGGCGTAAGCCTGCTGCTGCGGCACCGCGGACGCAGGGGGCGTGCTGCGTTTACAGCAACCCGGGATTTGCCTGCCAGACCGCGTAGTTGAGCACGCTGGCAAAGCCCACCCAGGCAAGATAGGGCAGCAACATGCAGGCCGCGACCTTGTGGATACGCCAGAACGCAATCAGCGTGGCGACGATCAACACCAGTAGCAGCAGGATATCGGCGAAAGCCAACGCGCCCTGTTTCCAGCCGAAGAACAGCCAGCTCCACAGCGCGTTGATGCCAAGCTGCAGCAGGTACAGGTGCAAAGCGGTTGCCGCCGCCCGCCAGCCGCGCGCTCGCCAGACAAGGAATGCCGCCAGCGCCATCAGCGCATACAAGGCGCTCCACATCGGCCCGAACAAGCTCGCCGGTGGCGCCCATGCGGGCAGTACAAGGTCGGCGTAGAAACTGGAGGCGGAGATGGAAGCGCGGGCACCAAGCGCTGCGGCGAGGAAGGTGACCAGCAGCCAGCCGGAAAAACCAAGGAGCTGTCTCGGTATCTGCATGGTGCTTGCTCGTCCTTTCCGGCGTGATCAGTTGCCGCTTGTACGCAGAAGTGCGGGATCCGGATGCAGTGACAGCAGCCAGTGACGCATCGATGCCTGGATCAATCCAGCAGGCCGATCCGCCCCCGCTGCATCGTTGCTTGAACAGGGACCGTTGTCAGAGCGCATCACGGCTGCACGTGGCAGCCGTGATGCCAAGCGCAGTGGTTACTGCTTGTTGATCGCGGAAATCCGCGTCTTGCCGATTCTTCTGCCTTCCAGGTCAATTACCTGCAGGCGCCAGCCAGACGAATCAACGGTATCGCCAACCACTGGCAGCCGCTCCAATGCATGCAGCAGCAAGCCCGACAGGCTGACATACAGTGGGCTTCGTTCCAGGGCAATGCCGGTGATGCGCTCAACGTCTTCGATCGACATGGACGCATCCACGATCCAGCTGCCGTCAATCTGCTCTGCGCCGAAGTCGGCGTCGCGGGTATCGGCAAGATCGCCTGCAATCGCCGCCAGCAGGTCGTTGGCGGTGACCAGGCCTTGCACACTGCCGTATTCGTCAACCACCACCGCCAACGGAAGCGGGTGCTGTTTGATCCGTTCCAGCGCCCGCAACGCGGTTGCGCCTTCGGGCAGCGTCAGCGGTTCGCGCAGGTAGTCGGCCAGCACCAGGGGCTTGCCAGCAAGCACGCCTGCCAACAGGTCGCGGCTCTGCACGACACCTTGCAGATTATCCAGTTCGCCATCGGCCACCAGCAGGCGGGTATGCGGCGAGCTCATCAACTGCGCGATGGTGTGCTCCGGGCCCTTGCCCAGGTCGATCCACTGAATATCGGCACGCACGGTCATCACGCTTGCGACCGAGCGGTCGGCCAGGGCCAGCACGCCGCGGATCATGTCGTGCTCGGACGCGGCCAGGCCCGATGGCAGTGAATCTTCCAGCTCGGGGTTGTCCCCGGCTGCAGTCTGCGCGGGACGCGATCCAAGCAGCTTGAGCACCGCATTGGCGGTGCGCTGCCGGAAAGAGAAGTTTCGTGCATGTTTCTCGCGGTTGAACTGCGTCCACTGGTTGAAGCCCTCGATCAGCACCGAGAACGCAATCGCAGCGTATAGATAGCCCTTGGGAATCTTGAAGCCCAGGCCTTCGGCCACCAGACTGAAGCCGATCATCAACAGGAAGCCAAGGCACAGGATCACCACCGTCGGATGACGGTTGACGAAACTGGTCAGCGGCTTGCTGGCCAACATCATCACCGCCATCGCAATGGTTACCGCGGCGAACATCACGCCGAGGTTGTCGACCATGCCGACCGCGGTGATCACCGAGTCCAGCGAGAACACCGCATCGAGGATGACGATCTGCGTCACCACCAGGCCGAAGCTGGCATATACCTTGTTGTCGCCAGCTTCATGTGAGCGCCCTTCAAGCCGCTCATGCAGTTCCATCGTCGCCTTGAACAACAGGAACAGACCGCCGACCAGCAGGATAAGGTCGCGGCCGGAGAAGGCGTGGTCGAATACGGAGAACAGCGGTGCGGTGAGCCGCATGATCCAGGACAGCGTGGCCAGCAGGCCCAGTCGCATCAACAGCGCCAGGCTCAATCCGATGAGGCGGGCCTTGTCACGCTGATGGGGAGGAAGCTTGTCCGCGAGGATCGCGATGAAGACGAGGTTGTCGATGCCGAGGATGATTTCCAGCACGACCAGTGTAGACAGACCCATCCAGATTGTTGGGTCGGATAACCATTCCATGCAGTGTTGGGGTAGCGGAGGAGCCCCGATCATCGCATGCGCGAATGGCTTGCTTCCTTTTTTGGACGATGCCGCTGTTTTTGTTCACTTTCCTGTTCATGGAATCGTTGCTGCATCCCGCAGCTGCAGCCGCGCGCAGGAAGTTCTGGTGAAGCGTGACGCAGGTGGATTGACCGGGATGCCACCGCAGGCTCGGCCGGCGCACCTTCCCCTGCCAATCAATCACAGGCTTTCTTCCGCCAGGAATTGATGCATCGCGAGCGCACCGCTGAGGCGCCCGTCGCCGGCCGATGACATGCTGCTGTCATCATCCCGCGCCACCATCTGCCGCTTTATCGGCGGCGGGACCTTGGGTTGTCGTGAAAAGCGCCAGGATCTGGGAGCAGGGCTATGAGCTGCGCCGCCGCTTGCTGCGGGGATTCTTCCTGCGCCGTGGCTCCCATGCCGATGATGCCGAGGACCTGGCGCAGGAGGTTTACCTGCGGCTGCTGCGTCGCAGTGGCGACGATGCCGAAGCCATCGCAAATCCAGAGGGTTACCTCTTCGCGGTCGCCGCCAACCTTGCGCGCGAGCACGCGCGCACGCAATCCACGCGGCCGCCGCTGGACGACGTTGATCTGCTTTCCGAGGTGCTGAAGAGCGAGGAAGACATCGAGGGCGAGTTCGAGCAGGTGCAGCGTTGGAGTGACATCCGCAGCGCCATCGCGCGCTTGCCTGCCACCACCCGCCGGGTGATGGAGCTGCACTATCGCGACGGCATGGAGTGCCTGCAGATCAGCGCGCAGCTTGATGTGTCGGTGCACATGGTGCGCAAGCATATAGGCAAGGGACTGGAAGCCTGCCGGCAGGCGCTTGGCACCAGGGAGGGTGCATGAACCCGAATACCACCGATTGCATGGACGGAAGTGTTGCCGAGCAGGGCGTGCAGTGGTTCCTGATCAACCGCGACGGGGCGCTGAACGACGTACAGCGGCGCGCATTCCTGGCCTGGCTGCGGCGTTCGCCGGAGCATGTGCGTGCCTATCTGCGTGCGTTGGATCTGCACCGGCAGGTAGGCGAGGCGATGCCGGCTGCATCGTCCGACCTGCTCGAAGGCGACCTGGTGGTTGCTGGCGCACGCCGGCCAATGGCCAAGGTCGTGCCCTTGTTCTCCAAGGCCTCGGCACACAAGGTCGCTCCAGCGCGACGTGGACGGCGCCGCTGGGTTGCCTTGGCCGCTGCTGCCTGCCTGGTGCTGCTGTTTGGGGCCTCGTTGTCGCACTTGTGGCCGCAGGAGCAGGTGTTGGCTGCAGGGCACGGTGAACTGCGCCAGCTGGTACTGGCGGATCGCACCCAGGTACGGCTCAACGCGGACAGCGCGATCCGCGTGCGCATGGGCTGGCTGGATCGACATGTGGAGCTGCTGCGCGGTGAGGCGAGTTTCGACGTGGCACCGGACCGGCGCACGTTCGAGGTGCAGGTAGGCGAGTTGCGGGTGCGCGATATCGGCACCGTGTTCGACGTGTCGCGGCGGTTGCAGAACACCCGTATCGGCGTGGTATCCGGCGAAGTCGAGGTCTGGAGGGGAGGGGCGGATCAGCAGCGCCTGGCGCGCCTGCTTGCCGGCCGAGTGGTGCTGGTGGACAACGATACCGGCGCGGTACAGCCCCTGGACATGCCTGCGTCGATGCTGCTGGATTGGCAGCAGCGCAAGGTCTCCTTCCTGGACGAGCGTCTGGATGAAGTGGCAGCGGCCTTCAATCGCCATAACCGCGTGCAGGTCGTGATCGAGGACGATGCAGCGGCGGCCATGCGCCTGTCCGGCAGCCTGGATGCGGACCGGATAGTGGCGTTGCAGGCATTCCTTGCCCGTGACCCGCGCTTCAAGGTGCAGCGCCGTGGTGACACCGTGCATGTCCATGGCCGCTGAAGGCAGCGGCTTGGGCCTGTAAGAAAAAATTCATCGAATCAGCGTTCTCCACTTCGCCGCAGCACCGCTCTTACTAGGGGAAGCCGACGTCACCTGCCGACGCGGCACATGCAATCTCCCTCCTCTAGGAACCGTGATGCGGAAGAAGCTCTACCTGTCGGTCGTTCTCGCACTATCCCCCTGCATTGCCGTGCCCGCATTGGCCGCCACGGATGGACTGGAAGCGAAGGTGACGACCGCGATCCCGGCGCAGTCGCTGGGGCATGCGTTGGAGCAGTTGTCGCGCAGTGCCGGCGTGCAGTTCCTCTATTCGCCAAGCGGTGCGCCGCGGATGGCTGCGGCGGTGCCGGGCGGCGCCACCGTCAAGCAGGCGCTGGATGTACTGCTGGCCGGTAGCGGGCTGAGCTACAGCGTGGTGGATGGCAACGTGATCGCCATCGACCCCGCGCCCGCCAAGCCGGCTGCCGTGCCGCCCGCGCCAGCCGTACCACGCGCCCCGGCGGCCGCCGCCGCGCCTACCTTGGGAACGGTGATGGTGATTGCCGCACACGAGGTCATCGACCAGAAAAAACAGTCGCCAGTGATCAAGGATTCGGTGATCTATGACGAGATGGACAGCTATGGCGATGAGACGCTGGCCGAGAGCCTGATGGCCGCGCCGGGCGTCAGCGCGGTGGAAGATGCCGGAGAGCCGCGTTACGTCACCGTGCGCGGTGTGCAGGCCAATCTCAACTACACCACCATCGATGGCATCGCCATTGCCAGCGTGGGTGGCAGCGGTTCCGGCGAGCGGATGAACAATCTGCAGCTGATCCCCAGCGACATCGGTACCCGTACCGATATCTACAAGAGCTTCAGTGCCGAGCAGGCACCGGATGCCATTGGTGGCGTGATCGACATCATCAGCCGCAGTGCGTTCGATCGCTCGGGGAAATACGTATTCGCCGACGTGGCTGGCATCTACTCCACCGCGGAGACCGATGTTGGCCGCAGCGCAGGCGGTGACCACAAGACGCTGGGGCACTTCGGCAAGAGTGCCAAGATGGTGTTCTCCAACCAGTTTGGCGCCGACCAGCAGTTCGGCATCGTCGCGGTGGCCCGCTATGAGCAGCGCTCGCGCAACAGCATCAAGCGCTGGGTCGAGTCCAATTACTACTTCAACGATGCGGGCAAGTACCTGACCGATGGCACCACCGCGCCTACCGACGCGACTGGCTGGAACGGCCTGCGCGCACCTGGCAACTTCAGCACCGGCACCTATACCAACTTCATCACCAATTTCGGTGGCTCGGCCAAGCTGGAATGGAAACCCAGTGACGATCCGTTCTATGCGTCGTTGTTGCTGTACTCGTACCGCTTCTACGAAAACTCGACGATGAACAAGACCGATCTGTACTCCAACGCGAAGTTCACGATCCGCGAGCAGACACCGGACGGCGGCACCACCCAGATCAACAGCATCTACATCAAGAACCGCCACGATCGCTGGGACCGCAACAACCGCGGTGCGATCGCCAGTTTCAACTGGGACATCGGTCCGCTGACCAGGCTGACCCTGCGCGGCGGCCACACCGAGGAAACCTTCGACAATACCCAGGTCTACTGGGGCGTGCGCGCCTACCCGAGCAATCTGTTCGTGGATTACGCGAATGACAAGCATGGCTTCCCGAACGCAGTGGGCGTGTCCGATCCAAGCCTGCTGACCAGTTCCAGCTTCAAGCTCAATCCAGCCCAGGCCTATATCTCGCCACGCGACGCGAAGGAGACCATCGACAACCTGCGCCTGGATTTCAGCCACAACATCGATGCCGACGCGCGTGGCTTCGGCGTTGCTGCCGGTGCCGAATACCGCCACCTCAATATCTGGCAGGACATCGACTTCAACTACTACAAGACCAGCGCAACCTTGAATGACTACCTGTACCCGGGCTCGACGCTGCTTGGTTCGGTGCCGGGCTTTCCGCTGATCGACAACAGCAAGCTCACCGAGGAATTGCTGCCGACCCTGGGCAACAACAATGCGGCCTATCCGAACGCGAACTTCACCAGCGACTACAAATACGTGGAGGACATCGCCAATGCCTACGTGTCTGCTCACTATGCATGGGATCGTCTGCTGCTGATCGGCGGCCTGCGCTACGACCACACCCGCTTCGATGCGTTCAGCCCCTACAGCAACAACGGCGGCGGCACCTATACGGCTGATTTCCTGAAGACCAGCGGCGGTTACAGCGACCTGCTGCCTTCGCTGAATGCCAGTTTCAGACTCAGCGAGAACCAGCGGCTGCGTTTCTCGGCGAGCCGGACGTTGGGCCGCCCGACCCCGAGCAACATCGCCCAGGCCACCAACAGCAGCTGTGCGGACGATGATGAGGGCAGGGGATATTGCAGCATCAAGCAAGGCAATGCCGGGCTGGATCCGCGCCGCTCGACGAACCTGGACTTGGCCTGGGAGAAGTACTTCAACGGCAACAACGGCATCGTTTCAGTTGCCTTGTTCGACAAGGTGATCAAGGACGATATCTACACCTTGACCACCTTCGAGGATATCGGCGACACCACCTACCGGGTTACCCAGCCGATGAACACCGATGAATCGCGGCTGCGCGGCGTCGAGTTCGCCATCGCCAACCGCAACCTGCGCTGGGGTCGTCACCGTTTCGACATGTTCTTCAATGCCACCGGCCTGGATGGGCGGACCAACTACAAGATCAGTGACGGTACCCCGCGCCGGCTTGATCGCCTGTTGTATCAGCCTGACTGGTCGGTCAATGGTTCGGCGATCTGGCGCATGCCGTGGAAAAGCGCCCAGCTGCGGGTTTCCGGCAACTACCGCAGCCGCATGCTGGTCGACTTCGGTGATACCGAGTGGCTTGATTCCTATTACGACCCCTGCATGACCTTCAACCTGGCCTTCAGCCACAAGATCAGCAAGCACGTCACGCTGAAGTACGAGGCCAAGAACCTGTTCAACACGCAGCCGACCTACAGCACTGGTCCCAACGGGCGTTTCCGTACCGAGATCGATGACTACGGCCGCTTCTACTACTTCCACATCATCTACAACTGAGGACGCGGCCCGTGGACAACTTCAATCGCAGGCGCTTCCTCGCGTTGTCGGGTCTGTCGGCGTTCGGCGCGTGGATGGGCACCGCGTCGCTGGCCGCACGGGCCGATGCCAGCGCGCTGAATCCGCGCAACCTGCTGGCATCGCCGCGTTTTGCCAGCACACCGTTCACCCTTGGGGTGGCATCCGGTGATCCCAGCCCCGATGGCATGGTGTTGTGGACGCGGCTGGCGACCGAGCCGCTCGCATTCGGCGGCGGCATCACGCCGCGGCCGATGCCGGTGCAGTGGCAGCTGGCGGCCGACGATGGCTTCCGTCGCGTGCTGCGGCAGGGTTCCGCACTTGCGCATCCCGAGCTCGGCCATGCCTTGCACGTGGAGCTGCAAGGGCTGGAGTCCGGCCGACCATACTGGTACCGCTTCAGCGTTGGCGGCCATCAAAGCGCGGTAGGCCGCACCTGCACCCTGCCTGCGGCAACGGCACAGGTGGACAGGATCCGCTTCGCGGTGGCCGGTTGCCAGCACTTCGAGGAAGGGCATTTCACCGGCTGGCGCTGCATCGCCGGGGAGCCACTGGATTTCGTCTTCCACTATGGCGACTACATCTACGAGGGCGAGAGCCAGCCGGGTGTGCGGCGGATGAATGGCCAGCCTTTCACCAACCTGCGCAACCACGTCGGGCCGCAGATCTACACGCTGGATGACTACCGCCGCCGCTATGCGCAATACAAGAGTGATGCCGACCTGCAGGCCGCGCATGCGGCCGCACCCTGGTTCGTGACCTTCGACGACCATGAAGTGGACAACAACTGGGCGGGGTCGGAGGACCAGGATGGAACCCTAAGCGAGGTGTTCCTGTTGCGACGCGCGCAGGCCTTCCAGGCCTATTACGAGAACATGCCGCTGCGCCGTTCGGCATTCCCGGTCAACGGGCATATGCAGCTGTATCGCCGCGCACGCTATGGCAACCTGATGGACCTGCATCTGCTCGACACTCGCCAATACCGCAGCAAGCAGGCGGACATGGCGTCGCGTGCGCAGGTCGAGTCGCCGGCACGCAGCATCGTCGGCACGCAGCAGGAGCGCTGGTTGTTCGATGGGCTCGCGGATGCGACGCCACGCTGGCATACCATTGCCCACCAGGTATCGCTGGGCAATTACGCACGCGAGAAGGATGGGCAGGTAGTGTCATCGGATGACCAATGGTCCGGTTACCTGGACAGCCGCCGGCGACTGCTCGACCACATCCAGACGCTGGGCTTCAACAACGTGGTCACCGCATGCGGTGACGCGCACCGCCACTACGCCAGCGACCTGGTGCAGGACAACGTCGACTCCGGGGTGATTTCCAGCGAGTTCCTGGCCACCTCGATCAGCTCCGGCGCCGATGGCCAGGGCGTCGACGCGATGGCACGCAATACGCTGCAACACAGCCCGCACCTGAAGGCCACCACCGACAAGCGCGGCTATGTGTTGTGCGACGTGACCCGCGATAGCTGGGTGGGTGACATGAAGACGATCGACCAGGTAATGCAGCCCAACGGCAAGCTCGAAAGCTGGCAGCGCTATGCAGTGGCGCATGGTCGACCGGGCCTGCAGGAGGTCTGAGGGCGCCGTCATCCGCTGAAACTCACGGATCATCTCTCTTCAAGCAATGCACGTGGAGTGTGCGAAGTCGTGGCTCCAGCGGATGACCGGCTCCTGTGCGCCCGCGCTCCCCATTGCCGCCGTGGCGCTGATAGGCTACGGCGGCAACCATAGGAGCAGGCCATGAGCATTTCACGCACGGCGATTTTCAGCGGATTACTGGCTGCAGGTTCTTTCGCAGCGCAGGCGCAGGCGGCGCAGTTGGATACGCAGCTGCAGGCAGCGGCCACGGCCCAGCAACCGGCGGTGATCGAGACACTGCGCGAGCTGGTGACGGTGGAGTCGGGCTCCACCGATCATGAGGGTGTCGCCAAACTGATGGACTACCTGGACAAGCGACTGCGCGCCCTGGATGCCAAGGTCGAGCGGGTTGCTTCGGCCACCGGCGGCCCGGATCTGGTCCGCGGCAGCTTCACCGGCAACGGCAAGTTGAAGGTGATGCTGATCGCCCACGCCGATACCGTCTACGACCGCGGCATCCTTGAGAAGGAACCCTTCCACCAGAAGGGCAACCTGCTATACGGCCCGGGTATCGCTGATGACAAGGGCGGTATCGCAGTGATCCTGCATTCGCTGGCCCTGCTCAAGGCACGTGGTTGGAATGATTACGCGATGGTCACCGTGCTGTTCAACCCGGATGAGGAAATCGGTTCGCCGGGCTCGGGCGAAACCATCGCCAAGCTGGCGGACGAGCACGACGTGGTGCTGTCCTTCGAACCATCGCCGGCCAAGGCCGTGATCGAAAGCGAGGGCGTGCTGCTCAGTGCGGCCGGCACCTCGCAGGTGCGGATGACAGTGCAGGGCCTGTCCGCGCACGCGGGCGCGGCACCGGAGCAAGGCCGCAACGCATTGGTCGAACTGGCCCATCAGATCATCCAGACCAAGGATGTCGCCGCCGGGGTTCCGGGTGCGCAGCTCAACTGGACCACGGCCAATGCCGGCACGGCGCGCAACCAGATTCCGGAACGTGCGGAAGTCGGTGGCGATGCACGTGTCACTCAGGCCGACAGCAACGCCAATCTGCTGGCCGCGCTGCAGGCCAAGGTCAAGGAAAGCCACGCAGTACCGGACACCACCACCACGGTGACGCTGGAGCCACTGCGTCCGATCTACGTGGCCGGTGAGCGTGGCCGTGCGTTGGCGGATCTGGCGCAGCAGATCTACGCCGAACTCGATGGCCGCAAGCTGCTGATGCATCCCACCACCAACGGTGGCACCGATGCCGGCTTTGCCGGGCGCTCCGGCCATGCCGCGGTGCTGGAAGGCCTTGGGCTTGCAGGCTGGGGTTACCACGCCCGCAACGAGTACATCGAGATTGATTCGATCCCGCCACGTCTTTACCTGGCATCGCGGATGCTGATCGAGCTCGCCAAGCGCACTCCGCACTGAGTTGTTGGTGGATCAAGTGGCCTCATCCGGAGGCCACCGGTGCACCATGCTTGATGCGTGCGAAAGATCGAGTCGTGATCCAACAAACGTCGTGCGTCGCTTATTGAAGCATGCGCAGTTGCTGTCCTGCGGCTGTTGTGGACTCCATGCGAATGACCGAACTGACGCCTGTGCATGTGTGATGCACAGGCTCAGCGTGAGCCTACAGCTCAATGTGCGGCGGTGTAGATGTCCTGCAATACGGCTTTTTCGAGTTCCAGCTCGCTGAGCAGGTTCTTGACGATATCGCCGAGGCTGAGGATGCCGATCAGCTTGGAGTCTTCGGTCACCATCAGATGACGGTGGCGCGAGTATGTCATCAGCGCCATCGCCTGCTTCAGGCTTGCCTCCGGTGCGATGCTTTCCAGGCCAGTGGACGGCAGGCTGGAGATGACGCGGCGTCCCGCTTGTGGGCCGTCGTCGGCCACGCAGCGCACGATGTCCTTTTCGGAAATGATGCTCACCGGTGCGTCATCCTTCATTACCACCAGCGCGGCAATCCTGTGTGCGCTCATTTTGTGCGCGGCGGCGCCGATGGTGTCTTCCGCATCGATGGTGACGACGGTTTGTTTCTTGGACTGCAGGAGTTCGCGGACGTTCATTGATGTTTCCTGTTGCAGGTTACTCAAACGGAATAGTTCGCCTGGCTACTTGTGCCGGTAGCCGTGGTGCCGCGATGTCCTCGGCGCTTCGATTCTACGAGTCAGCCAGTGCCGATGTATTTGCGTAAATGAGACGGTTCGTCGCGGATTTACGGGTGATTCATTCCGTTCCGGTTTAGCCGTGAAGGTTGCGTATGACACTGTGCCCGCGCCGTTTTCCCGTGCTCGGCGTGACCTGCTTTTGCCTGTTGCTCCGGTGATGTGCCGGCGTTTGTTCAGCGATGCCAGCGCCGCGTTTGAACGCTGCCATGCCAGTGCGGGTCTGGTTGGAGCGGCGGCTTCAACGGGCGTGCCTGTGCCGGTCCACAACACTCCGGGCAAGAAGCCGGGAGGCGGGGCTCTACCGCCTCCCGGCGCGGACGTCATCGCGACGTTCGTGCAGTCCGATGGACTGCAGGACTCCGCGGTCGGGGGAGAGACCGGGAGGCATCTCTGCTGAAGGAGAGTCAGCAGGAGATTCGTTCTGCCTCACGCACAAGGGATGTCGCGTGCGCCAGGCGGTTGTTGTGCCTGTGTGTTGCAGTCATTGGGAAACAAACAGCGGAACGGGAACCTCCGAAAGCAGGGTCCGGGTTACGCCGCCAAACAAGGCTTCACTCAATTTGTGGCGGCTATAGGCGCCAAACACCACCATGTCGCTGTGCGCGGCCTTGGCATGCGCGACGATCACGTCCGCCACCGGGGTTCCCGCCGAGCCAACCTGTTGCAGATCGACTTTGACGTGGTGGCGGGCAAGATAGGCCGCCATGTCCGCGCCGGGTTCGTCGCCGTGCAATTCCGCCTTGCGCTCTGCATCGATGATCAGCAATGTGACTTCTTCGGCGTTGACGAGCATCGGCATCGCATCGGCGATGGCACGCCGTGATTGCCTGCTGCCGTTCCATGCGACCAGTATTTTCTTCCCGACCGGCTTGTCGCCCCAGTCGCGCGGCACGATCAGGATCGGGATGCCGGATTGCTGCAGGATCTGCGGCGCGGACCAGGTCAGTGGCGAAGCCGGGATGTTCGGGTGGCTGACCACCAGCAGATCGCAGTACAGCGCATGCAGTGAGGATTCGCTGCTGGACTCGGCATGCGAAATCACCCGCAGCTCGCCGCTCACCCCGTTTCGATTCAAGGCGTCGTTCAAGCTCTGCCCAAGTTGGAGCGCGCGTGCGGCCATCACCGATTGGTGGCGCACGATGACTTCATGCAGTGCCTCGCCCTTGGCAAACCCCGCCTGCAGGGTTGCCGGCTGCTGGGCCAGGGCGGTGATGCCGATCAGGTGCGAGGCGTGGCCGCCGGCCAGCCGGGTTGCGGTATCCAGGATCTGTTGGCCTGGTTCGCTGGCGTCGAACAGCACCGCAATGTCTTTCAGCAAGGTGGTCATGGGCGTGCTCCGTTGTGCTCGGCTCGGCGGCGGGGTGGCCATCCGGGCGTTCAACCAGAATTAGAATGATCGTTCTAGTTAGAATGATCGTACTACACAACCCGGCCGCGGTCATGCGCCAATCCGATCTGCACATCTCCAGGTTCACTTCATGAATGCGAGCAACAGCGCCGCGCTTGGTCAGGACAAAGGTGAGGCACGTCGCCAGCAGGTGCTGGACGCGGCCAGTGCCTGCTTCGGCCGCAATGGCTTCCATGGCACCAGCATCGCCAAGATCTCGAGAGCGGCAGGGATGAGTCCGGGACACATCTATCATTACTTCGAGAACAAGGAAGCCATCGTCGAGGCCATCGCCAAGCGCGAGGAGCAGAACATCGCCGAACTCGCCCGCAAGCTGCAGGAAGACGAGAGCGGTGGCAGCCTGGCAACGCGGGTGACGCGGCAGGTCGCAGATTCGGTGGACCGCTGCCTGGATCCCGCGCATCTGGAACTGCAGTTGGAGTTGGCCGCCGAAGCCGCACGTAATCCGGCCATCCAGCGCATCCTTCGGCAATCGGACAAGGTAGTGACCGGCGAATTCATGGCCTTGTCCAATCGGGTCGGCTTGCCAGAGGGGCTGGACGCGGCCGAGGTTGAGCTGCGGATGAACATGATCTCGGCAATCTTCAACGGCGTGATGGTGCGTGGCGCGGTGGGCGCGGATATCGACCGCAAGCAGGTCAGCCGTCTGGTCGAGAAGCTGGTGCGCTGTCTGCTGGATGACGCGGATTGAAGAGGGCTGGCGAGGTGCCCCGCCCGAGCACTGCCGGGAAACCCGGCATGGCAGCATCCGGATGCCGGCTATGTGCTGGCGCGGCAAGCTTGCTGATCGGGCAAGGCGATAGCACTTACCGCGATGACTGCCAGCGGATTTGACCCGCCCGCTTGGCAGGTGCAAGCTCGGGTACAGTGCTGCGCAACTCAGGAGTCCCGATCATGACTGCTGTCGGTTCGATGAGTACCCCGGGCGACAAGTCGCCGCCCTCACATTTGTGGCGTGTGTTCTGGCTGCAGGGGGTGATCCCCAGCAATCTGTTATGGGCCGCGGCGCTATGGGCGCTGATGCAAGGCAGGACCAGCCTGCTGCTCGGCCTGTTTGCCGTCTTGCTGCTCTACACCGGATGGATCATCCCCACGGTGTGGCGGGCCGCGCCCAGCGCGCACAACCCCAACTATGGTTTGGCCGCACGCGGCCTCACCGTGGCGTGGGGGCTGAACACCGTGCTGGTGATCTTCTTCCTGTTGCTGCAGCTTGCGACCTGAGCGGGGTGCCAGCTGGCAACGCTGCGTGCTGCCGGAACTGCGCGCTAGTAGAACTGCACCGGCGCGCCGTCGCGGTCAAACGCGGCGAAGCGGCTGATCTGACCATTGTTGACGGCATTGACCATCAGGCGCAGCGGCTGCGCGGCTTCATCACTGGAGGGAGCAATGCCGGCGCGGCCATCCAGCGAGGCGACGAATACCAGGTCCCAGGCCAAGCCGGTGTTGGCAGATTCGGCGGCCAGTGCAGCGAACGAAGCGATCTCCTGCGGGGCCTTGTCCACGCACAGCACCGGGCTCAGGGTGCCACCTTCACCGCTGTCATGGCGGGCATGTTGATCGGCGGTCGGGGATTCAGGCAGGTCGGCTTTGACGAACACGAACAACAGGCGTTGTGGCTCGGTCTGCTCCGAAGCGGCACGCAGTAGATCGTCGAAATCACTCAGCATCATGATTGTTTTCACAAGGAGGAAGCCATTGAGAAGCCATGCTGCCACAGCTGACCAGGGTCTGGCTGGGGTCTGAATTGATTTAAGTCATGCCATCGTCGCAATGCCCCGCGTAGGCTGGCAGCCTGTCAACAAAGGCGAGGGCATCCCGGCATGCCGGGCGAGCGTGCAAACGTGGAGTCAGAAGGTGAAACAGCCATGAGCCAACTCACCGACGGCTTCGGTCGCAGCTTTCCATACCTGCGTCTGTCGCTGACCGAGGCCTGCAACTTCCGTTGCAGCTACTGCCTGCCCGACGGTTATCAGGCCGATGGCCGGCCGCAGTTCATGGCGGTGGATGAGATCGAACGGCTGGTGCGCGGGTTTGCTGCGCTGGGCATGCACAAGATCCGCCTGACCGGCGGCGAGCCCAGCCTGCGCAAGGACCTGCCGCAGATCATCGCTACCGTGGCGCAGGTGCCGGGTATCCGCAAAGTGGCCATCACCACCAATGGCTGCCTGCTGCCGCGGCATCTGCCCGGCTGGCACCGCGCCGGGCTCACTGCGCTCAATGTCAGCATGGACAGCCTGCAGCGTGATCGCTTCCACGCCATCACCGGCCACGATCGGCTGCCCGAGATCATGGAAGGTCTCAACCTGGCGCAGGCCCTGGGCTTGCAGTCGATCAAGCTCAATGCGGTGTTGCTGCGCGGGCTCAACGATGACGAGCTGCCGGCATGGATGGAGTTCCTGCGCGAGCGCCCAATCAGTGTGCGTTTCATCGAACTGATGCGCACCGGCGACAACCGCGAGTACTACGAGCGCCATCACCTGCGCGCCGACGTGGTTATCGAACAGCTGCTGGCTGCCGGTTGGAGCGAGCGCAAGCGCGCTGCCGATGCCGGCCCGGCACGTGAGTTCAGCCACCCAGAGCATCGCGGCAGCATTGGCATCATTGCCCCGTATTCAAAGGATTTCTGCAAAGGCTGCAATCGCCTGCGGGTTACTGCGCGTGGCGATCTGCGCCTGTGCCTGTTCGGCGACTTCGGCGTGGCGCTGAGGCCGCTGCTGCAGTCCGACGAGGACCAGGATGCGCTGCTGGCGCGCATCACCACCCAGCTTGGGCTCAAGGCGGCCGGGCATGGACTGCACTTCGGCCAGACCGGGCTTACCCCGCACCTGGCCTCGATTGGAGGATGAAACAAGCAATGAGTGGGCAGATAAGTGCGGCATTCCATATGGCCGATGTACGCGACAAACGCATCACCCGCCGTCGCGCGGTGGCGGTGGGTGAACTGATCGCCGGGCCTGTTGCCTATCCATTGATCGTCGAGCGCCGCCTGCCCAAGGGTGATGCGCTGGTGATGGCTGAGATTGCCGGTCTGCAAGGCGCAAAGATGGCCTCGGCATTGATGCCGATGTGCCACCCGCTGCCGTTGGAGCTGGTGCGCGTGTACTGCGCGCCGGTGCCGGAGCGGCAGGCGATCCGGGTCTGGTGCGAGTGCGCCAGCGAAGCGCGTACCGGCGTCGAGATGGAAGCGCTGGCCGGCGTCAATGCCGCCCTGCTGACCTTGTACGACCTGAGCAAGCCGGTCGAGCCGGCACTGGAAATCAGTGCCATCCGCCTGCTGTTCAAGGAAGGCGGCAAGAGTGGCGTGTGGACACACCCGCAAGGCATGGATGCCGGCGAACTTGAACGTTTCCGCCCGCGCCCACCCAAGACCCTGGGGGCCGCGCGCTGTGCAGTGATCACCCTCAGCGATCGTGCCAGCCGCGGCGATTACGTCGACGAATCCGGACCGGTGTTGGTCAAGGGCCTGCAGGCCTTGGGCGGTGACGTGGTCAGCAATGAAGTATTGGCAGACGGCATCGAGCCCTTGGTCGCGCGCCTGCGCGCGCTGGCCGCCGACGGTGTGCGCCTCTGCCTGTGCACTGGCGGCACTGGCCTGGGCTCGCGTGATCTGACGCCCGAGGCCTTGCAGGCATTGGGTGGACGCCCGGTACCGGGACTGGCACAGATGCTGCGCGGGCTCAGTGCCCAGCACACACCGATGGCCTGGCTGAGCCGCGCAGAAGTCGTGCAACTGGACGATCTGCTGGTCATCGCCCTGCCAGGCAGCCCGCGCGCCGCCGCACAGTGCATGAACATCCTCACCCCCGTGCTCGGCCATGCGCTGGCAATGATGGACGGGGGCACGCACGCATGATCAGTTATGCGCAGGCGCTGCAGCAGTTGCTGGCGGCCGCACCGGCGGCGCGCAGTGAACAGGTTTCCATCGATGCGGCCGCCGAACGGATACTGGCCGCACCGGTAAACAGCGCGCAGGACCTGCCGCCGTTCGACAACGCTGCGATGGACGGCTTCGCGCTGTGCGCGAACGGGCAACCGGTGGCAGCGGGCAGCGTGCTGCGGGTGCAGGGTTGGCAGGCCGCAGGCGACACCGCCGCTGCAGACGGCGATTCCGCACAGGCCTGGGAAATCATGACTGGCGCACGCATGCCGTCGGGTCTGGACAGCGTGGTGCCGATCGAACAGGTCGAGGTGCTGGAGGCCGTGGAAGGCCGTCCCACCCGCGTGCGCCTGCAGGCAACGGTGAAGCCCGGCCAGCATGTACGACTGCGCGGCCAGGATGTAGAACAGGGCGAAACCGTGCTCGCTGCGGGTTCGGCCCTGGACGTCAATGCGATGACCTTGCTGCATGCACTCGGCGTTGCCACGGTGCAGGTACAACAACAGCCGCAGGTTGCGGTGATCAGCACCGGCAAGGAGTTGATCAGCGATGCGACCGCAGAGCTGCAGTCCGGGCAGATACGCGACAGCAATCGCCCGTTCCTGGTCAGCCGCCTGCGTGCTGCAGGTGCGGACGTGGTCTGGAACGGCGTGGTCAGTGATGACGTTGCCGCCTTTGATGCCGCTCTGGATTCAGCGCTGGCTGCGGGTGCGCGGGTAGTGCTGAGTACCGGCGCGGTATCGCAAGGCCGCTACGATTTCATTCCCGATGCGCTGCGTGCGCGCGGTGCCGAGATCATTTTCCACAAGGTCGCGATCCGTCCGGGCAAGCCGCTGCTGTTCGCGCGGCTGGCCGATGGCACGTTGTACTTCGGCCTGCCGGGTAACCCGATTTCTGCTGCGGTTGGCCTGCGTTTCTTCGTCGAGCCGGTGTTGCGAAAGATGCTTGGCCTCGCAGAAGAACATGTATTGCAGTTGCCACTGCAGGCCGACGTGCGGAAGCCGCCGGGCCTGCGCTTCCATGCACGCGCACGCGTGCAGGCAGATGCGAGCGGACAGTTGCGAGTGAGTGTGCTGGCCGGGCAGGAGTCCTTCCGCCTCAAGACCATGTTGCGCGCCAATGCGTGGGTGGTGCTGGAAGGTGACGATGATCTGGCCACCGCCGGCAGTCTGGTACGTGTACAGGGCTGGGGCCACCGCGAGCCGGTGCAGCTCAGCCCGCAGGAGATGTCATGAAAGAGATAGTGGTGCAGTTGTTTGGGGCGTTTTCGGAGCTGGACCCGCAGCGCGAGCTCAGTGTGCCGGTCGAAGGCGGGCAGGTCATCGACCTGCGCAGGGCGCTGCGCGCGCTGCTGCAACAGCGCTACCCGCAGTTCCGTGCCGGCCTGGTCGATTACTCGGCATTCGCCGACGAACAACGCGTATTGCGCGACAACGATGTGCTGCCCGGCGACGGGCGGGTGGCGATCCTGCCACCGGTAAGTGGAGGCTGAGATGAGCTTCGAAAGTGTATGGAAAGTGGTGGACCGTGCCGATGCGGCGATTGATCCTGCGGAAGGCATCGCCGCCGTGTCCGACCCGGGTTTCGGCGGCATCGATGTCTTCATCGGCAAGGTGCGTGACCTGAACCAGGGCCGGCCGGTGCTGGGCATCACCTACGACTTGTTCGAGCCGCTGGTATTGAATGAGTTCCAGCGGCAGATTGCCGAAATCACCGCCGACTTCGGCCCACGCATCAAACTGTATGTGGCACATGCCAAAGGCAGACTGGCAGTCGGTGATGTCGCCGTGGTGGTAGCCGCTGGCAGCCCGCACCGTGATGAGGCGTTCCGCGCCTGCCGGCAGTTGATCGAGGGGGTGAAGCACCGTTCGCCGATCTGGAAGCAGGAGCATTACCAGGACGGCGACAGCGAGTGGAGCGAGGGCTGCAGCCTGTGCCAACCCGACACCGAGCACGCGCACATCGACGGACATGTCCACGACCACTCGCATTGAGCCGGCGCCGGTGGCCGGCATCGTGCTGGCCGGCGGGCTGTCCAGCCGCATGGGCCAGGACAAGGCGCTGCTGCGGTGGCGTGGGCGCACGCTGCTCGAACACAGTTGTGCGCTGCTGAGTGCACTTGATGCCCATCCAGTAAAGGTGAGTGGAGACTATCCAGGCTTCGATTCGGTGCCCGATGCGGTGCCGCGCTGCGGCCCGCTGGGCGGCCTGCACAGCGTGGTGGAAACCCTGGATGACGGGCCTGCATGGGTAGTGCCGGTGGATATGCCCTTGTTGGATGTGACATTGCTGCGACAGCTGGCTGGGGCGGGAGCCGCGTCGTGTGCAACTTTTTGCGGGGAACCGGTGCCGATGTACTTGAACATCGACGGCACTTGTCGCAGTCTGCTGTATGAAATGGTCACGGGTACAGACGGGCCACGCTCGCTACGGATGTTCCAACGCCGCCTCGGTGGCCTGGAGCTGCCGCTGCCAGCCGGTGCCGAAGCCCGCCTTGTGAACTGCAATACCCCCCGCGAATGGGAGGAAGTTGCGTCATGAAAGTCCAGATCCAGTCGCAGTCGCTACGGCTGCGCATTGATGAAAGCGAGCTGGCACGCCTGCTCGCTGGCGAGGTGCTGGAGAACCAGACCTGGCTTGGCACGCCCGGAGCCCTGTCGCAGCGCTTGCAGCTGCACGACATGGCGGAGGCGCTGCTGGATGGCGATGCAACCACGTTGATGATCAAGCTGCCGCGCGAAGACGTGCTGGCGCTGCAGGCGCGTTTGCCATGCCGTGACGGCCTGGGTTTCATGCTGCCAACGCAGGCACTGCCGCCGCTGCAGCTTCAATTTGATGTGGATGTGCGTGACAGCGTGCGTCAACGCGGCGTGCAGCGCCGCAATCCGGCCGACGCCGTAAGCATCAGTTGATATTTGTCAGGTAGTCGGTGCGAGAGCGCCGTTGGATTGATCAAGATCAAGACTGCCCCAGGGGGCGCCGGGCCTAATGACGCCGTGGCGACTGGGCAAGCAACAGCACAGCAAGCCAGCGCCGTATCAAACAGCCTTGGAGCGATGCATGAGTGCCAGTCGCGATGTAGCAAAGCAGAGCAGTTCCGGTCCCGGTCGCGTCATCAACGATTGGAGGCCGGAGGATCCTGATTACTGGGAACGCACCGGCAAGAAGGTCGCCACCCGCAATCTGGTCATATCGATACCGTCACTGCTGCTGGCGTTCTCGGTATGGGTGCTGTTCTCGGCAGTGACCATCAGCCTGCCCAAGATCGGTTTCGCCTTCACCACCGATCAGCTGTTCTGGCTGGTGGCCCTGCCCAGCCTGTCCGGTGCCACGCTGCGCATCTTCTATTCCTTCGTCATCCCGATCTTCGGCGGCCGCCGCTGGACCGCGCTGTCGACCGCATCCTTGCTGCTGCCGACCTTGTGGCTGGGCTTTGCGGTGCAGAACCCGGCCACGCCGTATTGGGTGTTCGTGCTGATTGCCATCCTCTGTGGCTTCGGTGGCGCCAACTTCTCCTCGTCGATGTCCAACATCTCCTTCTTCTATCCCAAGCAACGCCAGGGCATGGCGCTGGGTTTGAATGCGGGTCTGGGCAACGTCGGCGTATCGGTATCGCAGGCCGTCGTTCCGCTGGTGATCAGCGTTGGCGTGTTCGGCGCCATGGGCGGAGCGCCGCAAGCGGTGGTGGATGGCGGTTCGCCGCTGTTCGTGCAGAACGCAGGCTTCATCTGGGTGCCGTTCATTGCGTTCTTCGCGATTGCCGCCTGGTTCGGCATGAATGACCTGACCAGCGCCCGCTCCTCGTTCTCCGAACAGGCAGTGATCTTCCGCCGCAAGCACAACTGGCTGATGTGCTGGTTGTACATCGGCACCTTTGGCTCCTACATCGGCTTTTCCGCCGGCTTCCCGATGCTGGTAAAGAGCCAGTTCCCGGATGTGAATCCGCTGGCCTATGCCTTCATCGGCCCGCTGCTGGGTGCGTTGATGCGTTCGGTGGGCGGCAGCATGGCCGATCGTTGGGGCGGTGCACGCCTGACCTTCTGGGTGTTCGCGTTGATGATCGCAGCGGTGTTCGGCGTGCTGCACTTCCTGCCGAGCAATGGCCAGGGCGGCAACTTCGTTGGCTTCCTGCTCTCGTTCATGGCCTTGTTCGTGCTCAGCGGCATCGGTAACGGCACCACCTTCCGGATGATCCCGGTGATCTTCCGCACCCTGCACGATCGCCTGTCGGCCAATGAAGGTGCCGAAGGCAAGAAGGCTGCTGCCCACCAGGCCAGCATCGAATCCGCCGCCGTTGTCGGCTTCTCCGGCGCCATCGGTGCCTATGGCGGTTTCTTCATCCCCAAGAGTTATGGCTCGTCCATCACCTTGACCGGCAGCCCGGATATGGCGCTGTACGGCTTCATTGCGTTCTACATCACCTGCCTGGTCGTGACCTGGTGGTGGTACTACCGGCGCGGGGCTGAAACCCCCTGCTGAGTTACACACGCACCGCAGCCAGATTCCACACATAGCCACGATGCAGCAGTTTGCGAACGGAGATTCACCATGAGCTATTTCCTTGATCGCTTGCAGTTCTTCAAGCGTGATCCACAACCCTTTGCCGATGGCCACGGGTTCAGCAAGAGCGAAGGGCGGGACTGGGAAAACAGTTATCGCGCCCGTTGGCAGTACGACAAGATCGTACGCTCCACCCACGGCGTGAACTGCACCGGCTCCTGCAGCTGGAAGATCTACGTCAAGAACGGCCTGGTCACCTGGGAAACCCAGCAGACCGACTACCCGCGCACACGCCCGGACCTGCCCAATCACGAACCGCGCGGTTGTCCGCGCGGTGCCAGCTATTCCTGGTACCTGTACAGCGCCAACCGGCTCAAGTACCCGCTGATCCGCGGCACCTTGTTGCGCATGTGGCGGCAGGCCCGCAAGACCCTGTCGCCGGTTGATGCCTGGGCCAGCATCGTGCAGGACCCGGCCAAGTCGCGTGAGTACAAGCGTCGCCGCGGCATGGGCGGTTTCGTGCGCCTGAACTGGGACGAGGCCAACGAGATCATCGCCGCCTCCAACCTCTACACCACCAAGGAATACGGCCCCGACCGCATCGTCGGTTTCTCGCCGATTCCGGCGATGTCGATGGTGTCCTACGCGGCCGGTGCGCGCTATCTGTCGCTGCTCGGTGGTGCCTGCCTGTCGTTCTACGACTGGTACTGCGATCTGCCGCCAGCCTCGCCGCAGGTATGGGGCGAGCAGACCGACGTGCCGGAATCGGCCGATTGGTACAACAGCCGCTACATCATCGCCTGGGGCTCGAACGTGCCGCAGACGCGTACGCCGGATGCGCACTTCTTCACCGAGGCGCGTTACAACGGCACCAAGACGGTGTCGATTTGCCCCGACTATTCCGAGCTGGCCAAGCTCACCGACCATTGGCTGCATCCCAAGCAGGGCACCGATGCCGCGTTGGCATTCGCCTTCGGCCATGTGATCCTGCGCGAGTTCCACGTCGACACGCCCTCGCAGTACTTCCAGGACTACTGCCGCCAATACTCGGACATGCCGATGCTGGTGCGCATCGAGCGCCGCGCCGATGGCCGGCTGGTGCCGGGCCACTTCCTGCGTGCCAGTGAGCTGGGTGGGCTGGGCGAGAGCAACAACCCGGAATGGAAGACGCTGGCGTTCGACGAGAACAGCGGCGACATCACCGTGCCGAATGGCTCGGTCGGTTTCCGCTGGGGCGAAAAGGGCAAGTGGAACATCGAAGAAAAAGCCAGCGATGGCCATGACACGCGCCTGCGCCTGAGCCTGGCCGATATCCACGACGGCATCGAGGCGGTGAGCTTCCCATACTTCGGTGGCATCGAGAGCGACGGCTGGACCGCCGCACCGGCCGAGGAAGTGCTGGAGCGCAATATCCCGCTGCGCCGCCTGCAACTGGCTGATGGTGGCGAAGCGCTGGTGGCCACGGTCTACGACCTGCTGCTTGCACAGTACGGTGTTGATCGCGGCTTCGGCGGCGGCAATGTTGCCAAGAGCTTCGATGACAATGTGCCGGGCACGCCGGCGTGGCAGGAACGCATCACCGGCGTGTCACGCGCCGAGGTGATCGAGATCGCCCGTGAGTTCGCCCGCACCGCCGACAAGACCCATGGTCGGAGCATGATCATCGTCGGCGCCGGCATGAACCACTGGTTCCACAACGACATGAACTACCGCGGCCTGATCAACATGCTGGTCATGTGCGGTTGTGTCGGCCAGACCGGTGGTGGCTGGGCGCATTACGTGGGCCAGGAAAAGCTGCGGCCGCAGACCGGCTGGCAGCCGCTGGCCTTTGGCCTGGATTGGAGCCGACCGCCGCGGCAGATGAACGGCACCTCGTTCTTCTACTTCAATACCGGGCAGTGGCGTTACGAGAAGCTGCAGGTCGACGAACTGCTGTCGCCGCTGGCCGATGCCTCCAAGTACAGCGGCAGCCTGGCCGATCTCAACCTGCGCGCAGTGCGCATGGGCTGGTTGCCGAGTGCACCGCAGCTGGACCGCAATCCGCTGCAGCTGGTGCGCGAGGCCGAACAGGCTGGCATCGCACCGGCCGATTACGCGTTGTCCAAGTTCAAGGACGGCTCACTGGACTTCGCCTTCGCCGATCCGGATGCCGCGCAGAACCACCCGCGCATGATGTTCATCTGGCGCTCCAACCTGCTCGGTTCCTCCGGCAAGGGCCACGAGTACATGCTGCGGCATCTGCTCGGTACCCGTCATGGCCTGCAGGGCAAGGACCTGGGCGAGATGGGCGCAGTCAAGCCCGAGGACGTGAGGTGGCGTGACGAGGCACCGGAAGGCAAGCTCGACCTGCTGGTGACGCTGGATTTCCGCATGTGCACCACCGCGCTGTACTCGGACATCGTGCTGCCGACTGCCACCTGGTACGAGAAGGACGACCTCAACACCTCGGACATGCATCCCTTCATCCACCCGCTGTCCAAGGCGGTGGACCCGGCCTGGGAATCGCGCAGCGACTGGGAAATCTTCAAGGGCGTCGCACGCACGCTCAGTGACATGGCGCCGGGCGTGCTCGGTGTCGAGAAGGACCTGGTGCTGGTACCGACCCTGCACGACACGCCCAACGAACTGGGCATGCCGTTCGGCGTCGCCAACTGGAAGAAGGGCCAATGCGAGGCCATCCCAGGCAAGACCATGCCGAGCATGGCGGTGGTCGAGCGCGACTATCCCAACCTCTACCGCAAGTTCACCTCGCTGGGCCCGTTGCTGGACAAGCTCGGCAACGGCGGCAAGGGCATGAGCTGGGATACCAAGCATGAGGTGGAATTCCTCGGCAAGCTCAACCATACCGTGCTGGACGAAGGCATCAGCCAGGGCCGGCCGGCGATTGATACCGCCATCGATGCCTGCGAAGTGATCCTGCACCTGGCACCGGAAACCAATGGCCATGTCGCGGTCAAGGCGTGGGAGTCGCTGGGCACGTTCACCGGCCGCGAGCATACGCATCTGGCGGTGGGCAAGGAACACGAGGCGATCCGCTTCCGTGACATCCAGGCGCAGCCGCGCAAGATCATTTCCTCGCCGATCTGGTCCGGGCTGGAAGACGACAACGTCAGCTACAACGCCGGCTACACCAATGTGCATGAGCTGATTCCGTGGCGCACCGTCACCGGCCGCCAGCAGTTCTACCAGGACCACGAGTGGATGATCGACTTCGGTGAGGCCTTCATGAGCTACCGGCCGCCGGTCAATACACGCACGGTGGAACCGCTGCTCAACAAGCGCCAGAACGGCAACAAGGAGATCGTGCTGAACTGGATCACCCCGCACCAGAAGTGGGGCATCCACAGCACCTACAGCGACAACCTGATCATGCAGACGCTGTCGCGTGGCGGCCCCATCGTCTGGTTGAGCGAGGACGACGCACGCAACGCCGGCATCGAGGACAACGACTGGATCGAGCTGTTCAACGTCAACGGCGCGATCGCCGCGCGTGCAGTGGTCAGCCAGCGGGTGATGCCGGGCATGGCGATGATGTACCACGCCCAGGAACGCATCATCAACGTGCCGGGTTCGGAGATCTCCGGCACCCGCGGCGGCATCCACAACTCGGTGACCCGCATCGTGCTCAAGCCCACCCACATGATCGGTGGCTACGCGCAGCTGGCTTGGGGTTTCAACTACTACGGTACCTGCGGTACCAACCGGGATGAGTTCGTGATCGTGCGCAAGATGGACAAGATCGATTGGCTGGATGGTGAAGAGTCGGTTGTCGCCGCACGGGAGGTGGTGTGATGAAAGTACGTGCCCAGATTGCGATGGTGTTGAACCTGGACAAGTGCATCGGCTGCCATACCTGCTCGATCACCTGCAAGAACGTGTGGACCTCGCGCGAAGGCGTGGAGTACGCCTGGTTCAACAACGTCGAGACCAAGCCCGGCATCGGGTATCCCAAGGAATGGGAAAACCAGGAAAAGTGGAACGGCGGCTGGGTGCGCAACGGCAGCGGCAAGCTGGTGCCGCGCGCCGGTGGCCGCTGGCGGATGCTGGCCAAGATCTTCTCCAACCCCGATCTGCCGCAGATCGACGACTACTACGAGCCGTTCGACTTCGATTACCAGCACCTGCATGACGCACCGGAGCTGAAGCACCAGCCGACCGCGCGTCCACGCTCGCTGCTGACCGGCCAGCGCATGGAGAAGATCGAGTGGGGCCCGAACTGGGAGGAAATCCTTGGTTCGGAGTTCTCCAAGCGTTCGCGCGATTACAACTTCGACAAGGTGCAGAAGGAGATCTACGGCGCCTTCGAGAAGACCTTCATGATGTACCTGCCGCGCCTGTGCGAGCACTGCCTCAACCCGGCCTGCGTCTCGGCCTGTCCTTCCGGCGCTATCTACAAGCGCGAGGAAGACGGCATCGTGCTGATCGACCAGGACAAGTGCCGTGGTTGGCGCATGTGCGTGTCGGCCTGCCCGTACAAGAAGATCTATTACAACTGGAAGAGCGGCAAGTCCGAGAAGTGCATCTTCTGCTACCCGCGCATCGAGATGGGCGAGCCCACCGTGTGCTCGGAAACCTGCGTGGGCCGTATCCGCTACCTCGGGGTGATGCTGTACGACGCCGACCGCATTGCTGAAGCCGCATCGGTGGCGGCGGAGAAGGACCTGTACCAGTCGCACCTGGACATCTTCCTTGATCCGTTCGACCCGGCGGTGATCGCCGCCGCGCGTGCCGAAGGCATCCCCGACAGCTGGCTGGAATCGGCCAAGCAGTCGCCGGTCTACAAGCTGGCCATCGACTGGAAGCTGGCGCTGCCGCTGCACCCGGAATATCGCACCTTGCCGATGGTCTGGTACGTGCCGCCGTTGTCGCCGATCCAGTCGGCGGCCGAGCGTGGCCACGTCGGCATGAGCGGCGAGCTGCCGGACATCGCCTCGCTGCGCATCCCGGTGCGTTACCTGGCCAATCTGCTGACGGCCGGTGATGAAGCGCCGGTTATCCGCGCCTTGGAACGGTTGATGGCGATGCGCGCCTGGCGCCGTGGCAAGAACGTGGACGGCGTGGAAGACATGCGCGTGCTCGAACAGGTTGGTTTGACTCCGGCGCAGGTGGAAGAGATGTACCGCTACCTGGCCATTGCCAACTACGAGGACCGCTTCGTCATTCCGAGTGCGCACCGTGAGTACGCCAATGACGCCTTCGGCGAACGCGGCGGCTGCGGCTTCACCTTCGGCAATGGCTGCAACGGCGACAGCCCGGCGGATCTGTTCACCCAGCGCAAGAGCACCACCTTCGCGGTGCATCCCAACCGCCAGCATCGGCATGAGGTGGTGAAATGAGTGTGCTCAAGCTGATCGGCGTATTGCTGGACTACCCGCGCGACGAGCTTTGGCAGCATGGCGAGGAGCTGCTTGAGGCCTGCGACGATCCGGCGCTGTCGCCGGCCCGTCGCAGGCAGTTGCAGGCCTTCGTCCGTGACCTGCTTGCAACGGACCCGCTGGACGCGCAGGACCGCTGGCTGGCCACCTTCGACCGTGGCCGCTCGATGAGCCTGCTGGTGTTCGAACACATCCACGGCGAGTCGCGTGATCGTGGCCAGGCCATGGTCGACCTGATCGACGCCTATCGCAAGAACGGTTTCGAGCTGGATGCGCGGGAGCTGCCGGACTATCTGCCGCTGTTGCTGGAATACCTCTCGCACCGGCCGCAGGCCGAGGCCAAGGACTGGCTGCACCACATCGGCCACATCGCCGGCATGCTCGCCGCGCGTGCCGCCGAGCGGCAGCTGCCGCATGCGGTGCTGCTGGAGATCCTGGTCGAGGCGGGCGAGGGCAAGGTCAACCTGGCCGTGCTGCGGCAGCGGGCCAGCGAAGAAGTGCGCGACGACACCGTCGAAGCCATGGACCGCCTGTGGGAAGAGGAAGCGGTGCGCTTTGGCGCCGATGCACCTTCGCAGGATTGCGATCCACCCCATCGTTCACCGGCACGCGCGCAGCCGCGGGAGATCCAGCCATGAATTACCTCAATCAGTTCGCCTTCCAGTTCTATCCCTACATCGCGGTGGCGGTGCTGTTGATCGGCAGCTGGGCGCGCTATGACAAGGCCATGTACAGCTGGCGCACCGGCTCCACCCAGTTGTTGTCCGACCGTGGCATGCGCTTTGGCAGCAACTGCTTCCACATCGGCATCATCGCCATCCTCGGCGGCCACTTCGTCGGCCTGCTGACCCCGCATGCGCTGTACGAGCCCTTCATTACTTCCTCGCAGAAGCAGTTGCTGGCGATGGTGGTTGGCGGCTTCTTCGGCGCGCTGTGCTTCGTCGGCATCACCATCCTGCTGGTGCGTCGCCTGACCAATGCGCGGGTACGTGCGATCGGCAGCTTCGGTGACACGCTGGTGCTGGTGCTGCTGTTCGCCCAGCTCTGCCTTGGCCTGTACAGCATAAAGGTCTCCGCCGGCCATCTCGATGGCGGGGTGATGGTGATGCTGGCCGAGTGGGCGCAGCACATTGTCACCTTCCGTGCCGGCGCTGCCGACTACGTCGAAGGCGTGCATTGGGTCTACAAGACGCACATCTTCCTCGGCCTGACGCTGGTGCTGATCGCCCCGTTCACCCGTCTGGTGCATGTGTGGAGCGTGCCGATCAGCTACCTGTGGCGCCCGTACCAGGTGGTGCGTCGCCGCCAAGCCACGCTGCGCTACGGTCCGCGGGAGTAAGTCATGGGCAGCCTGCCACGCATTCTTCCAATCACCGTCATCGACTCGCAGACACCGGTGCCGGCCGAGGCCGGCCACCATCACGACGCCGATGATGGTCCGCGTAGTCTGGGCCAACCGGCACCGTGCAGTCTGTACGTGCAGGACACGCCGATCAGCGAGGCTGACATCGCCCGCGAGATGCAATACCACCGGGCGATGCGCCCGGAGCAGTCACGTGCCGATGCGGCGCGTGCGCTGGTGGTACGCGAGCTGCTGCGGCTGGAAGCCGAGCGGCTTGGCCTGGCCGACGCCCCCGGCGTTGGCCAGGAGACCAGCGAGGAAGCACGCATCCAGCAACTGATCGAACAGACGCTGGTAGACCGGGTGCCAAGTGAGGACGACTGCCAGCGCTACTTCGCGCAGAACCCCGAGCGCTTCCGCTCACCGGACCGCATCCGTGTACGCCACATCCTGCTGGCGGCACCGGCCGACGATATCGCCGGCCGGCTGAAAGCCCGCACCCAGGCCGAAAAGTTGATCGCCGAGCTGTTGGAGCAGCCGCATCTGTTCGCCGATCTGGCTGCGCGTCACTCGCAATGCCCGTCCAGCAGCGAGGGCGGCGATCTGGGCTGGCTGCAACGCGGCCAGACCACGCCGGAATTCGATCGCCAGGTATTCCGCCTGCGGCAAGGCCTGGCGGGTTTTCCGGTGGAATCGCGCTGGGGCTACCACGTGGTCAGCGTTGACGTGTTGGAAGCCGGCGTAGCGCTGAGCTTCGAGCAGGTGCAGCCGCAGATCAGCGATTACCTTGAATTGCAGGTGCGCCAGCGTGACGTGCAGCAGTTCCTGCTGGAGCTGCGCGAACGCTACCCGGTACGCGGGCTGGAAGACATCGAAGCACAAGCTGAGTAAGACGTAATCCCCCAGGAGCGGCAATGAGCCAGAATCTACAGAACATCAGCAGCGGCGAACAACAACGTGCGCTATGGCTGAGCACCTTCGCCTTCACCGTGTGTTTCGCGGTGTGGATGATCTTCGCCATCATCGGCATCCAGATCAGCGAACAGCTGGGTCTGAATGACACCCAGTTCGGTCTGCTGATCGCCACCCCGGTACTGACCGGCTCGGTGATCCGCGTCTTCCTCGGCATCTGGTCCGATCAGTTCGGCGGGCGCAAGGTGATGACCCTGGTGATGCTGTGTGGTGCGGTGGCGACCTGGCTGCTGACTTATGCGCAGACCTATCCGCAGTTCCTGCTGGCGGCCTTGTTCGTCGGCATCGCCGGCGGCAATTTCTCGGTCGGCGTCACCTATGTGTCCAAGTGGTTCCCGCCGGAGAAGCAGGGCACCGCGTTGGGCATCTTCGGAGCTGGCAACATCGGCTCGGCGGTGACCAAGCTGCTGGCGCCGCTGGTGATGGTGGCCTCGGGCTGGATGATGGTGGCCAAGCTGTGGGCCGTCGGCCTGGCGGTCACCGCCATCCTGTTCTATCTGTTCAGCAAGGAAGATCCCTCGCTGGAAGACCGCCGCCGCAGCGGCGTCAAGCCGATGTCCTTCGCCGAACAGATGGCGCCGCTGAAGAACCTGCAGGTGTGGCGTTTCTCGCTGTATTACTTCTTCGTGTTCGGCGGCTTCGTCGCGCTGGCACTGTGGCTGCCGCATTATCTGGTCGGCGCCTATGGCATGGACGTGGGCACGGCCGGCGTGTTGGCGGCGTGTTACTCGATCCCGGCCAGCCTGTTCCGGGTGGTGGGCGGCTGGATGTCAGACCGCATCGGTGCACGTCGGGTGATGTACTGGACGCTGGGCGTATCGGTGATCTGCACCTTCATCCTCGCCTACCCGGATACCCGCTACATCGTGCAGGGCATACACGGCGAGATCAGCTTCCATCTGGCGATCAGCGTGACCCTGTTCACTGTGCTGGTGTTCGTGCTCGGCTTTTTCATGTCGCTGGGCAAGGCCGCGGTCTACAAGCACATCCCGGTCTATTACCCGCAGCATGTGGGCTCGGTGGGTGGCGTGGTCGGCATGATTGGCGGCCTTGGCGGCTTCATCCTGCCCATCGTGTTCGGCGCGCTCAATGATGCGCTGGGCATCTGGAGCAGCTGCTTCATGCTGCTGTTCGTGCTGGTCAGCATCTCCCTGGCCTGGATGCACTTCGCCATCCGGCGGATGGAGCGTCGCAACTTCCCGCAGCTCGATCGCGAGACCGATCTGCCCGAAGCCATTGATGCCGGAGCAGCGGAGAAACAGCGCCGCGCTTGATCCAGATCAGTGAAAACCGGCGGTCGCTACGCGAGGATGCTTGCATGTCAGTAGAGACCGCCGGGATGGATGACGCCACATTGCATGTTGCACTGCTGCAGCAACCCGCGCACGTGTTGTTCCCGGCGCCGGCGGAGCTGAGCCCGGGCTTCGCCGAAGCCGGCTGGCGTGCAGCCATGCAGGCCAGCAACGAGCATCTGATTCCACGTGCGCTGACCTTGGGCTTCTGTGCGCCGCCGCATGACCTGGAGCGCGCCGAGAACGTCCTCGATGCGCTGCTGGTATGCCTGCGCCTGCACGCCGACATGCTGGCCAGCGACCGCGAAGTGGCGGCGATGGTGCTGCAGCCGGGCATCGTCGAGCATCTGCCGCCCGCCCTGCTGGGCCGCCTGTTGGACGCGGTGCCGGAGCAGCTGTGCACCATCGCCCGGCCGCAGGTCGAGGTGCGCCTGGATGCGGCCAGCGATGTCGCACCGGCGTCCTTGCGTGAGGTCGGCTGTACCCGGATGACGGTGATCGACCACGCCGGTGTCGACGGGCCGGCAATGTTGGCGCACGCCCAGCAGGCCGGGTTCACCGCCTGCTATTACCAGCTGCGTGTGCCCTGCTACGCCGATGTGTCGTTCCTGCAGCGGCTGCAGCGGGTAGTGGAGCTGGCACCCGAGCGTATCGTCCTGCCGTCGCCAGCCCTGCTGCCCGAGTACCCATTGCCGACGGACTGGCTGCAGGCATGGCGGCTGCTGCGTGCAGGCGGCTACCTGCCGCTGGGCGGCGACCACTACCAGCGGCCGGACCTGCCAATGCCGCTGCGCAACGGCGACGGCCAGCGTCATTGCGACCTGCTCGGAGTGCCGCGGCGCGAGCGCCATGACCTGCTCGGCATAGGCGTGGGCGCCTGCAGCCAGATCGGTGATGTCATCTGCCGCATCGAGCCCGAGCCGAGCCATTGGCGCGCCTGTCTGGTGGTTGGCCAGCCGGGCATATCGTCCGGGCTTATTCTTTCAGAGCATGAACGCATGACCGACGAGGTGGTGCAGAGCCTGGCCTGCGACCACGCATTGGACATGCGCGCCTTCGAATGGCGCAACGCACAGCCGTTCGACGCCTGTTTCGAGCACGCCTGGAGCCGCGTCGCCATGTTCATCGAGCGCGGCTGGCTGCGCCGCGACGGTGACATGCTGTTGATCCAGAACGAAGGTGAGCTGCTGTGGCGTATGATCGCAGCGTGCTTCCGCCCCTTGGCCGCTGTTGCTTGAAAACGGAATGACGTCACCTACACCCCCACCGCGCGGCCCCTTGGGCACTGCGACGCCGAATCCAGCCGCTGCCGACGACGGTGACGCGCTGCATTTCTGCACGACCTGTGCGTTTTCCGATGCCTGCAGCTCGCAGGGCTATGACAAGACCGCGCTGAACGAGCTGCATGTGATGGTCGATCACGTTGGGCCCTACCATGCGGGCGATTACATCTTCCGTGCGGGCGAGCCCTTCGATTCCATCGCTGCAGTGCGCGCTGGCATGGTCAAGACCTTCGTCGACGACAGCCTGGGCAACGAGCAGGTGCTGGGCTTCGCCTTGCCCGGCGAAGTGATCGGCTTGAACGCCATCCACGGCTCGCGTTATCCCTGCAATGCGGTGGCGTTGGATACCGTGCATCTGTGCCGTATCTCGTTTCCGCGTATCAGCATGTTGGCCAGCCGCATGCCCGGCCTGCAGGCCAAGCTGTTCAGCCTGCTCAGTGCCGAGATCGGCAAGGCGGCGCTGCTGGCCGCCAATTACCGTACCGAGGAACGCATGGCCGCGTTCCTGCTGGATATCTCCAGCCGCTATGCGCGGCGAGGATTTTCGGCGCACCGCTTCAACCTGACCATGACCCGCACCGAGATCGCCAACTACCTGCGCATGGCACCGGAAACCGCCAGCCGGGTACTGCGCCGGTTGAGTGACGAGGAAGTCATCGCGGTGAAGCAGCGCGAGATCATCCTGCTGCAACCGGAGCGTCTGGCGCTGATGGCGGCCACCGATGACGCAAGCGAATGATGCCCAACCGAGGATGCATGCATGAACAAGCTGTGGGCGTTGTTGTTGCTGGCCGCCACGCTGCCGGCAAGCGCGGCTGAACTGACGGTCTCCGCTGCTTCCAGCCTGACTGAAAGCTTTCGCGAGATTTCCGCTGCGTATGAGAAGGCCAACCCGGGCACGAAGGTTGATCTGAACTTTGCCGCGTCCGGGACGCTGCTGCAGCAGATCGCGCGCGGTGCGCCGGTCGATGTGCTGGCCTCGGCCGACCAGGCCACGATGGCGCAGGCCAACACCGAAGGTCTGATTGATCCAACGACACAGCATGTATTCGCACAGAACAGCCTGTGGGTGGTGGTGCCGCCGCAGGCCAGCAACAAACCGAGCACGTTGGCGGCACTGGCCAAGGCTGATGTGAAGCGCGTTGCCATTGGCAACCCCGACAGCGTGCCGGTGGGTCGCTATGCACGCGGCGCGCTGCAGCAGGCCGGTTTGTGGCCGGCGGTGCAGGCCAAGATGATCAGCACCCAGAATGTGCGCCAGTCACTGGACTACGTGGCGCGCGGAGAAGTGGACGCAGGCTTCGTCTACGCCACCGACGCGCAGGCGATGAGCGAGCGCGTGCAGCGTGCCTTCCAGGTGCCGGTTGCCGGTGATATCGCGTATCCGCTGGCAATGGTGAAGACCAGTCGCAATGCCGCCGAAGCCAAGCGCTTCATCGCCTTCGTGCGCTCGGCGCCGGGCCAGGCCATCCTGCACAGGCACGGCTTCGGTAGCCCTTGATGGTGGATCTGGACTGGAGCGCGCTGTGGTTGTCGCTGAAGGTGGCCGGCTGGGCGACCGCGATCAACCTCGTGCTCGGTGTCGGATTTGGTGCCTTGTTGGCGCGGCGGCGCTTTCCCGGCCGTGAGTTGCTGGACACCATATTCACCTTGCCGATGGTGCTGCCGCCGACGGTGCTGGGCTATTACCTGCTGGTGGTGATCGGCAGCAAGGGCCCGCTTGGCGCATGGCTGGAGAGCAGCTTCGGCATCAATCTTGTGTTTACCTGGCAGGCAGCGGTGATCGCTGCCGCAGTCGCGTCGTTTCCGCTGGTGTTCAAACCGGCACGTGCGGCATTTGAAGACGTTGATGGGCAGCTGGAACAGGCTGCGCGCACCTTGGGTGTGTCGGAGCTGGCGCTGTTCTTCCGTGTGACCTTGCCGCTGGCATGGCGCGGCATTCTTGCCGGCCTGCTGCTGGCATTTGCCCGCGCGATGGGCGAGTTCGGCGCCACCATCATGGTCGCCGGCAGTATTCCCGGCCGCACCCAGACCTTGTCCATCGCCATCTACGAGGCGGTACAGGCCGGCAACGACGGTCGTGCCAATGCTTTGGTGCTGCTGTCCTCGCTGGTCTGCATCAGCGTGCTGCTGCTTGCCGCACGCTTGGTGGGGCGGCGACAGGAGGGGGCACGCAATGTGGCTTGAACTGGATATCCGTCGCCAGCTGCAGGCAGCAGGCCAGCAGTTCCAATTGCATGCGGCGCTGCGCTGCACGCAGCCCAATGTTGTGTTGTTCGGCCCATCCGGCGCCGGCAAGAGTTTGACCTTGAAGGCGGTGGCCGGGCTGTTGCGGCCAGATGCCGGTGTGATCCGCATGCACGGACAGGCGCTGTTCGACGCTGCGGCAGGCATCAACCTGTCACCGCAGCGCCGCCGTATCGGCTATGTGTTCCAGGACTACGCCTTGTTCCCGCACCTGACGGTGCGGCAGAACGTCGGCTTCGGCCTGCAGCAAGGTCTGTTGAACCCACCGCGTGGTCGCCGCATCGATGCGGTGGAGCAGTGGCTGCAGGCGTTCCGTATCGATCACCTCGGTGACCTGCTGCCGTCGCAGATCTCCGGCGGCCAGCGTCAGCGCACCGCCTTGGCGCGGGCGTTGGTAACCAAGCCGCAGGCGCTGCTGCTGGATGAGCCATTCGCAGCCCTCGACCACGCCTTGCGTGCGCATCTGCGGCAGGAGCTCGAGACCGTGCTGGACCAGACCGGCATCCCGCTGCTGCTGATCAGCCATGATCCCGAAGATGTGGATATGTTCGGCCAGCAGGTCGTGCATCTGGCTGACGGTCGTGTACAGGTCTGAGCGCAGCGCTCAGTCCGGTTTTCCATCCGCACGCGGGCGCCAGTAGATCCACCCCAACCGCAGCAACCACGGTGCAAGCACCAACAGCCAGCCTGCGGCGGCAACGGCATGCCAACGCCAGGGATCGTCCAGCAGCGGTGCGAGGACGCGCAGCACTGCGACCAGCTGCAGGCCGAGCAGGGCGATCCAGGCCACCACCGGCATCACCAGCGCCCGCCCGGAATGGCCTTGGGTTACGCGGGTGACCATCGCCACCAGCAGGCTGCCGAACAGGCCGATCACCAAGGCATGCAGCGGCGCGCGTTCCAGCCAGCCAACGTGGCCGGCGAGGGCGGCGATGTCCTGCAGCAGATACAACAGCATCGCCAATGGCCACCACGCCAGCCCGTAAAACAGCACGCTCAACAGCGGCGGCTTTGGTCCGCGCGGCCACCAACGCCACAGCGAATACAGTGACAACAGCAGCAGGCCGGCGTCGACCAGCAGTGTGACCAGTGGCAGCAGCAGCGATTCGCCGAGCAGGTGCAACAGGCACAGCGCCCACAGCGTCGCCAGCCACTGCGGTGGCCGCCACGCCTGGTAACCCGGCACCACATTGCCTGCGAAGAACGGGAACATGCGGTGGGCGACGCTGGTGTAGATCGGCAGCAACAGTCCGAAGGTGCCGATCGACACGCTCAGTGCCTGCCAGCGGACATCGCCCCCTGCGGCAGCAATCGCGAAGCAGAGCAGGCCTATCCAGCCCAGCAGCAAGCCGGACCAGCACGACCACGCATGCCAGGTGCGACCTTTCTCCTGCAGCAGCAAACGGCCAAGTGCGACCAGGCCGAACGCCCAACCCAGCAATCCCAACAACAGGGCCAGCCACACTCCCGGTTGCCAGCCGAGGCTGGCCGCAAGCAGCGTGATCTGCGCGCCGAACAGGCCGCCGCCGACCCCGGCGTACTGCCATCGCGGCAGCGCCGACAGGCCCATCCAGCGCGGGAACACGGTCAACAGGAAGCCGAAGATGAAACTGGGCAACACCAGATACTGCATCCACAGCCCGTGCAGCCAGGCCGGCGGCAAGGCGAGTGCGGGCAGGGGATTGCCCAGCTGCAATCCGCCCAGCCACAGCGCCCACCAGCCCATCGCCAGGCCGAGGTTGCAGACACCAATGAAGAACAGCAGCCGGTGCGGCGCATTGAGGACAGTCAAGGTGGAGGCGGGGCTGTTCATTGGGTGAGTATCCGAGCAGGCCTGGTCGGTGGTACTGACCAATATCAAGCGGGGCGGTACTGCGGGGAGAGTTTGGCGAGCGCTGGTTCGCGATACATGACGGTCGGAGACATTCAGCGTCTCCTGTGCGGAGGATGGGCTTCCCTTTGTGCCGCTCTTGCGGCAACACTGCACTGGGCAGCCACCTGTTCCTGCGGGGAAGCGCAATCATGTTCCGAAGCCGCGTCGTCGTCCGCTCGGTTGTACGCCGGTTCGCTTCGCTCGCTCTGGCAGTCGCGCTCGCGTCGCTGGCCGGGCTCGCCTTGCCAGGCACGGCGGTCGCCGCCGATGACGCGGCGCAGGTTGAAGGGCCGGTTCCGGCGACGGCGCGTTACTACAACCGCGACATCCTTACTTTCCGCGGCGCTTTCATGGGCCGCTCGCCACTGCAGCGGGCGCAGGTCACCGAGCTCAACATCAAGCGGATCGTTGAGGAGCCCGGCGTGCCCGGGGTCAGCTTCAACGACACCGCCGATGGCGCGATCCTGCTGCTCGGTGGCGAGGTCGTTACCATCATCATCCCTGCCGACGTGGATACCGCACAGGGCCAGAGTCTGGGCCAGGTACGTGAGGAAGTGCGCAGCCGGCTGGGTGATGCGGTTGCCGCTGCCGAACGCGAGCGGGCACCTGGGCGGGTGCTCCGCGGTGTGCTGTACAGCCTTGTCGCCACGCTGTTGGCGGGTGCATTGATCTGGTTGCTGGCATGGGCTGCGCGCAGGCTGCGTGCGGCGATGTTGGCATGGGTTGGAAAGCGGGCGAGTGCGTTGCACAGCGCACCGGTCAAGCAGATGCTGCACGGGGCAAATGCTTTGGCCGACTGGCTGTCGCGTGCGGTGCTGCTGGTGGCGGTGCTGGTGCTGGCAGAGGAATGGCTGCGCTACGTGTTCCATCAGTTCGATTACACCCAACCCTGGGCCACGGCGATGACGGTGTGGATCGCCGCCCAGGCCAAGGCCTGGTTGTGGGCCGGTGTGGCAGCGATTCCGGGACTGGTCACCGCGGTCATCATTTTCCTGTTGGCGCGCTTGGCCAGCCAGATCGTTGGCATGCTGTTCCGCGGCGTACAGAACGGGCGCTTCCAGATTTTCGGCATTGACCGCCAGTTGGCCGAGCCCAGCCGCAAGCTCACAGTGGCAGGTATCTGGCTGTTCGCACTGGCGATGGCCTATCCGTATCTGCCCGGTTCCAGCAGCGACGCGTTCAAGGGTTTGAGCGTACTGTTGGGCGTGATGATCTCGCTTGGCGGCTCCAGCATCGTGGGCCAGGCCGCGGCCGGCTTCACCCTGCTCTATGCACGGACAATGTCGGTCGGTGATCTGGTCAAGGTTGCCGATGTCGAAGGCCAGGTGCTGCAGATCGGCCTGTTCACCACCCGCATCCGCACCCTTACCGGGGTGGAGGTCAGTCTCCCCAACATGCATGTGCTCAGCGGCAAGCTGCTGAACTACTCGCGCGACCCACAGGCAGCGGGCATGTGGTTGGAGACCAGCATCACCATCGGTTACGACACGCCCTGGCGACAGGTGCATAGGCTGTTGCTGGAGGCTGCGGGCAAGACCGCGCATGTGCAGCGGGTCCCGGCCGCGCATGTGCTGCAGACCGCGCTCAACGATTTCTACGTTGCCTATGTGGTGCGCGTGCACATCATTCAGTTGCCGCTGCGCGCGCAGATACTCAGTGAGCTGCATGCCAACATCCAGGATGCGTTCAACGCCGCCGGGGTGCAGATCATGTCGCCCAACTACATCGCCGACCCTGAATTGCCCAAGATCGTTGCGCCCGCGGACTGGGATCCAAAAGCCCCAGCACCCTGATTGGCGTACAGGCAGCGGCAGCCTGAACCGGACAGTGCGAACAGCTGACATGTGGTGGGCGTACGCTGGCCAGAAGGCTTGGCGCAGTAGGCGTAGGGGGTTATCGGACTCCGGGTTTGACGCGCTGCCGCAAGGTCTTTCTGCGGTCGCTCGCTAAACTGATTTCATTTGCAACGGAGGTGGTATGAGCAGTTTTCGTCCGGTGTCGCTGATTGGCGTGCCTACCGATGTGGGTGCGGGCGCACGTGGTGCGCGGTTGGGGCCGGAGGCGCTGCGCATCGCTGGCCTGCCGGAGGCCTTGGCTGAGCGCGGTGTGGATGTACGCGACATCGGCAACCTGGATGGCCCGCGCAATCCGTGGACCGGCCCGGTGCAGGGCTACCGTCATCTCGACGAAGTGGTCGCATGGAACCATGCGCTGATGGAGGCGAGTTACGCCGAGCTGAAGGAAGGCCGCATGCCGATCATGCTTGGCGGCGACCATTGCCTCGGCGTGGGTTCGATCACCGCCGTTGCGCGCTGGTGCCGTGAGCAGGGCAAGCAGCTGCGCGTGCTGTGGCTGGACGCGCACTCGGATTTCAACACCTCCGACGTCACCCCATCGGGCAATATCCACGGTATGCCGGTGGCCTGCCTGTGCGGCCTCGGCCCGGAAGGCCTGACCCACCTGGGCGGCAGCGCCCCTGCGATCGCACCGTGGCAGGTGCACCAGATCGGCATCCGCTCGGTCGACCCGGAAGAGAAGCGCCTGATCAAGCAGCACCGTGTGGATGTCTACGACATGCGCTACATCGACGAAGCAGGGATGAAGCGAACGATGGAAGCCGCGCTGCATGGCATCGATGCCAATACCCACCTGCATGTCAGTTTCGATGTGGACTTCCTCGATCCCAGCATCGCGCCGGGCGTTGGCACGACGGTTCCGGGTGGCGTCAATTACCGTGAAGCGCAGCTGGTGATGGAGATGATCGCCGACACCGGCTTGATGGGCTCGCTGGACATCGTCGAGCTGAACCCGTTGCTCGACCACCAGAACCGCACCGCCGAGCTGGCCGTGGACCTGGTGGAGAGCCTGTTCGGCAAGTCCACCCTGATGCGCGATTAACAATCGGCCGACATCGCTGAACGTGTGCTGCGCGGCTTCACGCGGAGCACACGGCCCAGCCGCCAGATTCGTCTTCACACACGAAGTGCCCGCCGCCGGTCACCGGCCACGGCATCTGCCTTGAAAGGGAGGAGAAGACGAATGATGAAGCGACTGTTGATGCTGGCCCTGGTGGGCGCGTTCTCGGTTGGCATGCTCAGCGGCTGCAATACCGTAGCCGGCGCTGGCAAGGACATGCAGAAGGTTGGGGAAAAGGTCGAAGACAAGGCGCAGGACTGTAAAGACGGCAAGTGCTGATGAACACGCGGTCCATTGTGGGCCGCACCGATGGAACCACCACAGGAGAATCACATGAAGCGTTTGGTCGCCCTGATGTTGTTGTCGCTGTTCTCGGTCGCGGTGCTGTCTGGCTGCAACACGGTTGCTGGTGCCGGTAAGGACGTGCAGAAGGCTGGCGAGAAGGTTGAGGGTGCTGCCAAAGGGCATTGATCCGGCGGCATCATCCAGATGAATGAAAAGGCCGGCTTTGCCGGCCTTTTTTCATGCGCGCGTGCGCTTGGCTGAAGCGATGTTCACCAAGGTCAGCAACTCACAACGAATCATGGACCTGATGCCAACAGCACTGCAGCGAAGGTGGTCCCACGCGAATCAAGCGCGTATCCCCCGAAGGAGCAGCGTAATGAACAAAGACATCATTTCCGGCAAGTGGACCCAGCTCAAGGGCAAGGTGCAGGCCAAGTGGGGCGACATCACCGACGACGATTTGAAGGTGGCGGAAGGCAACGCTGAATACCTGGCAGGTCGCCTGCAGGAACGCTATGGCTGGGCCAAGGATCGTGCCGAAACCGAAGTGCGCGACTTCCAGAAGGCGCTGCACAAGGAATACCCCGATTACCACTGATGTGGGGTGATTGAGGGAAGCTATTTTCCTCAATCAGAAACCGATGCCAGATCTTTGGCATCGGTTTCTTTTTGCCTTTGTGGGAGCGACGCAAGCCGCGAAGCAAGGGCATCATCAGATGACATGGTTGTTGAAAGCTTGAGCGGCGTCAGCTTCGCGGCTTACGCCGCTCCTACATACAAGCGATGGCTGGCGCTGCGATCAGCGCCCACGTGCCGGCGGGTCCGGCACGAAGCCATTCGGGAATGCCTGCGGCGAGTTGTCCACCCGCGGATAGCCGCGCGGCAGGATGCCCATTGCCACCAGCCGTTGCCGCGAGTCATAGCGCACCTCGCTGACCTGCACCGGGTCGCGGCTGGCACGCTCGAAGCTGGTCAACGACGAACTCGACCATTCACGCTCACCGTGACCGGTGCCCAAGCGCTGCCGCGATTCGCTCTTGGCCATCGCACTGGGCGCGGCGGCTTCGGCGGCGCGGCCGCTGGCGTTGGCGCTGGCCTCGGCACGGTCCTCGTACTGCGGCATCGGCCGCGGCATGGGCCTTGGCGCCGGCAGTGGGCGCACGTCGTACACCGGCCGGCGCGCTTCGTTGAATACGGCGATGCCGATCACCCCGACATTGGCCGGGCGGCCGGTGCGGCTGGCGTAGCTGTCGCTGGAGCTGGTGAACACGAACTGCGCGACCTCTGCATTGGATTTGCGCCAACCGGTGATCTCGCTGCTCTGCCAGGGCTCCAGCACATAGCCGGACTGGCTGGGCGAGGCGGTCTGGCCGGTGATCGCATTGACCCCGTCCACCGACAGCACCACCAGCACGCGCTGGCCGCTGCGGTTCTGCATGCGCACGCTGTAACGGTGGCCCGGGCTGCCGGCGACCCATTGCTGGCCCCGGTGCGGGTGCAGGTCCAGCTCCTGTCCGTCGTCGCGGTCGATCACCGACAGCTGCACCGGACCCTCATCTGCCGGCCGTACCGGGCTGAACCCGCATAGCGCGACAACCGACAACACACTGGCTAGAAAACGGTACATGGCAGGCTCCTTGGCGGGGTACGTGGCTTGAAACGGCTAGGCGCGGGCAACGGGGTTGAGGGCGGGGACAGGCTGGGGCGGTTACACTGGCCTGGTTCATCCGCTCGTCAGCTTGGTTTACATGACTACCCGCGTCCTCACCGGCATCACCCCCTCCGGCACCCCCCATCTCGGCAACTACGTCGGCGCGATCCGCCCGGCCATTGCCGCCAGCCAGGCCTCGGATATCGAGAGCTTCTTCTTCCTGGCCGACCTGCACAGCCTGATCAAGGCGCAGGAGCCCGAGCGCACCCAGCGTTCGACCCTGGAGATCGCCGCCAGCTGGCTGGCCTGCGGCCTGGACCCGGACAAGGTGTGGTTCTACCGGCAGAGCGACATCCCGGAAACCACCGAGCTGATGTGGTTCCTCACCGTGGTCGCCAGCAAGGGCATCCTCAACCGCGCCCATGCCTACAAGGCCGCGGTGGACAAAAACCGCGAGGAGCAGCTGGACGACGATGCAGGCGTCAGCGCCGGTCTGTTCATGTACCCGGTGCTGATGGCTGCGGACATCCTGATTTTCAACGCCAACAAGGTGCCGGTGGGTCGTGACCAGATCCAGCACATCGAGATGGCGCGCGATTTCGCCCAGCGCTTCAACCACGTCTACGGCAAGGAATACTTTGCTCTGCCGGAAGTGATCATCGACGAACAGGTAGCCACCCTGGCCGGCCTGGACGGCCGCAAGATGAGCAAGAGCTACAGCAACACCATCCCGCTGTTCGTGCCGCGCGAGGAGCTGAAGAAGCTGGTGTTCTCCATCCTCACCGACTCGCGCCTGCCGGGCGAGCCCAAGGACACCGAAGGCTCGGCGCTGTTCCAGATGTACCAGGCCTTCGCCAGCCCGGAGCAGACCGCAGGCTTCGCCAAGGCCTTTGCCGAGGGCATCAGCTGGGGCGATGCCAAGCAGCAGCTGTTCGAACGCATCGACGCCGAGCTGTCGCCGCTGCGCGAGCGCTACAACGCGCTGATGGCCGAGCCCGAGAAGATTGAAGCCATCCTGCGCAAGCGTGGCCAGCAGCTGCGCGAGCAGTTCGCCATTCCGCTGTTGAAGGAACTGCGCCACGCCGTCGGCCTGCGTGACCTGTCTGCCGCCGGTGACAAGCCCAAGGCGACCGTTGCTGCCAAGGCGGCGCTGCCGCTGTTCAAGCAGTACCGCGAGAAGGATGGTCGCTTCTACTTCAAGCTGCTCGATGGCGAAGGCGCACTGCTGATCCAGAGCGAAGGCTTCGATTCACCGCGTGATGCCGGTCAGCTGATCGCCGTGCTCAAGCAGGCCGAGCAGGGCGATGCGCTGCAGAGCGAGTTGTTCAAGGTCGAAGTGGAAGTAGAGCCGGTGCTGGCTGCATTGCGTGAACTGCGCGAGGCTGCGGCAAAGGAATAAACCCTGTGGAGGAGCACGTCGATGGCCTGGTTGTCGTTGTTGTTGTTTCTCCCCTCGTTTGGCGTGATGGGAGCGTTGTACTGGTGGTTTCCGCGCCAGCCGCGCAACCGCACACGCACCTTGTTTGATGCATCGATGCTGGTGCTGGCCCTGCTGGCCAGCATCGGCTTCATGTTGTGGGGTTACCACGTTGGTGCCACCGAGGTGCCCGAAGGCCTGTGGAAGCAGATCCTCGCCGTGCTGTACGCCTACGGTGGCTTCCTGGCAGTGATGGTGCTTGCCCTGCTGCTGCGCCCACGCGTGCTGCAGCACTGAACCGACGCGGCTGCGACAAAAGTCCGGCTTGAGTGGCGCGATGGGGGCTGGCAGGATCGAAGCCAGTTTCTGTCGGAGTCCCCGCATGTCTGCTGCCCATGGCATCCACACCATCGATACCGCGTTCCAGCGCGATCACTTCGATGCGGCCTACCTGATCGTGCAGGATGGGCGCGGCGCGTTCGTTGACTGCGGCACCACCCATTCCTTGCCGAATCTGTTGGCCTGCATTACGCAGGCGGGTCTGACGCCTGCGGATATCGATTGGCTGATCGTCACCCATGTGCATCTGGATCATGCCGGCGGTGCCGGTGCGTTGATGCAGCAGCTGCCCAATGCACGGTTGGTCGTGCACCCGCGTGGCGCCCAGCACATGATCGATCCGACCCGGCTGATCGCCGGTGCAACGGCGGTGTATGGCGAGGCCGAGATGGCGCGCAGCTACGGCCAGATCGTGCCGGTGCCGGCCGAGCGCGTGGTGGTTGCCGAAGACGGGCATCGTGTATCACTGGCGGGCCGCGAGCTGGTCTGTGTGGATACGCCGGGGCATGCACGCCATCACTTCTGCGTGTGGGATGCGGCCAGCCGCAGCTGGTTCACCGGCGACACGTTCGGTCTTTCGTATCGCGAACTGGACCATGCTGGTGGTGCTTTCATCATTCCTACCTCCTCGCCGGTGCAGTTCGAGCCTGAAGCGATGCATGCCTCGATCCTGCGCTTGATGCAGGAGGCGCCGGAAGGCATGTACCTGACCCACTACGGTCGTGTCGAAGGCACGGCGCGATTGGCGCAGGAACTGCACGAGCAGATCGACGCGATGGTGGCGATCGCACAGCGCTGCAACGGCGAGCCGGAGCGCCATCGGCTGTTGGTGGATGCGCTGGGCGCGCTGTATGTAGCGCGCTTGCGCTTGCAAGGCAGTCCGCTGGACGCGTCCGAAGTGCTACGAGTGTTGGCAATGGATATCGAGCTCAACGCACAAGGCCTGGCCTGTTGGCTGGACCGAGAAAAACGCTGAAAGCGAGCAGATTTCCCGTAGTGCCGAGCCATGCTCGGCAGGGGCTTTATCGGGAAGGCCTCAGCCG
>NZ_JBRREH010000018.1:0-57065 GCF_056760175.1 Stenotrophomonas sp. STEN021
AAGCCGGTGCTGCTGGCGGGTCAGGGATCTTTGCCATCTGAAGATGTGCTTGCTTCGCGGCTTACGCCGCTCCTACAAGCAGCCGCGCCCCAACAAGAAACCCGCCATCACTGGCGGGTTTTTGTTTGCAGACCGCAAACCGGCTACCTCAGTTCCAACCCGCCATTTCGAACAGACGCAGGATCAGATAAGCACAGCCGCCTGCCGCCGGGATCGTCAGGATCCAGGCCCACAGGATGCGCTCGATCACACCCAGGCGCAGCGAGCGCGGGTTCTTGGCAAAGCCAACACCCATGATCGCGGTGGAGATGCTGTGGGTGGTCGAGACCGGCATGCCGAAGTGCGCAGCCAGGGTCAGGATGGTGGCCGAACTGGTCTCCGCGGCGAAGCCATGGATCGGGTGCAGCTTGACCATCTTGTGACCCAGGGTCTTGATGATCTTCCAGCCGCCGGAAGCGGTACCGGCAGCCATCACCACCGCACAGGTCAGCACGATCCACATGGCAATGCCGTTACCGGCGTTGGCATTGGGATGCATGAAGGCCAGCCACGACGGCAGGTCGTTCAATGCACCGGTTGCCTCGGCGCCAACCAGGGTCATCGCGATGATGCCCATGGTCTTCTGCGCATCGTTGTGGCCGTGGGCAAAGCCCATGTAAGCAGCCGACACGATCTGCGCCTTGCCGAAGAAGGCATTGACCCAACGCGGACGCGCCATGCGGCCAAGCACGCCACCCACGCGGGCCATGCCGGCAATGATCGCCCACAACAGGCACATCACCACGACACCGAGCAGGAAGCCGGCGATCGGCGAGGTGATCATCGGCACGAACACCTTCCACAACAGGCCCTTGTTCTGTGCCCAGTTGCCAACGTTCTGCGACCAGATCAGCGCATCCCAGTTGTTATGCGCGGCGGCCAGACCAGCACCACACAGACCACCGATCAGTGCGTGCGAGGAGGAAGAAGGCAGGCCCTTCCACCAGGTGATCAGGTTCCAGACGATGCCGCCAAGCAGCGCGCATAGGATCACCTGCGGGGTCACATCGACCACATCGGTGTTGAGCAGGCCATTGGCGATGGTCAGCGCGACGGCGGTGCCGGTGAGCGCGCCGATCAAATTCATGAAAGCGGCAAGCATCACCGCCCAACCGGGCGACAGGACTTTGGTTGCCACCACGGTGGCAATTGAATTGGCGGTGTCGTGGAAGCCGTTGATGAACTCGAAGACGAGCGCGGCCAGAATCACCACCAGGACGAGGGTCAGCATCGAGCGTCCCCGTCAGCTGTTCTTGAGCACGATCTGGTAGGCCACCACGCCGGCTTCGCGGCAACGGTCGATGGCCTTTTCCAGGATCTCGAAGAATTCCTTGAGCAGGAACATCTGCAGATTGTCCAGGCGACCGGAGTAGATGTCGCGGTACAGCTCCAGCATCAGACGGTCGGCCTCGTTCTCCAACGAGCGCAGCTTCTCGTTGAGCGCGGTCATGCGATCCAGGTTCATGTGGCGCAGATCGTTGACCATCTCCACGACGACACCTGCGGCCTGCTCCAGCATCGCTGCGCGCGGGGCGAAGTCGATCTGGTCCAGATGCTGGACGGCCAGCGAGTAGCGGTCAGCAAACTTCTCGATCTGCTTGGGAATCTTGTACAGCGCCGAACCCAGCGCTTCGATGTCCTCGCGCTCGATCGGGGTCATGAAACTGTCAACCAGCGCCTGGCTGATCTTGTCCGAGGCGGCGCGTTCGCGCAGACGGGCGAGCTTGAATGCATCCAGCGCCGGCTGACGATCGGCCTCGCGCATCATGCTGTGCAGTGCCTTGGCACCGTCATAGGCGGCCTGCGCGGCCTCGTCGAGGTAGGTATAGAACTGCTTGCCGGAGCCAAAGATGGTCTGCAACGAAAACATGGGGAGCCTATTCGCCGTCGCGGGAGGGACGGCATCAGGGGCGAATTATGACGGCTAGATGGCATTCAGGGTATTCCCGGCGAGTTTTTTAAGCCTGAAATGTGAACGGGCGGCCATGCCTGAGCCCCGGCGGTTTGCTAATATCGCCCAGCGCCCTCGCGGTGCACCCTATGGAAGACGACCCCTATCCCCCGCCACAGCGCCGGATCCCGCTCCTGAGCGCCCGCCGCAGCCGCAAGCACCCGCCCTCCCTGTCACCAACCCGGGGAGAGACCCGTGTTTGAATTTTTTATCGTCCTGGCCCTGATTCTGCTGAACGGGTTCTTTGCCATGTCCGAAATGTCGGTCATGACTTCGCGCAAGAGCCGCCTCAAGCAGCTGGCTGGCTCCAGCAAGCGCGCCGCGCGCGCCCTGGCCCTGTCCGAGAAACCCGAGAACTTCCTGTCCACGGTGCAGATCGGCATCACCCTGATCGGCATCCTGACCGGTGTTTATGGCGGCGATGCCATTGGTGGCGCAATCGCCCAGCACCTGCAGGCCATGTTCCCGGCACTGTCGGCGAATTTCTCGCTGTTTGGCGCCACCCAGCCCTGGTCGGAGTTCATCGGCAAGACGCTGGCGGTTGCACTGATCACCTATCTGACGCTGATCTTCGGCGAACTGGTACCCAAGCGCGTCGCATTGACCCGTTCTGAAGACATCGCCGGCATTGTCGCAGTGCCGATGAGCTGGCTGGCACGCATTGCCGCGCCCGGCGTCTGGCTGCTGTCACACTCCACCCGGCTGGTGCTGCGCCTGCTCGGCCTGGGCAAGACCGAGTCGGCCTCGGTCAGTGAAGAGGAAATCCGCATGCTGGTGGCCGAAAGCCACGAACAGGGGGTGATCGACAGCCACGAGCGCGACATGATGAACCGCGTCATGCGCCTGGGCGACCGCACCGCCGACAGCCTGATGACGCCACGCAACCGCATCGCCTGGCTGGACACCAACGCCGAGCCGGAAAAGAACCTGTCCGCCATGCGCGATCATTCGTTCTCGCGCTACCCGGTGTATCGCGGCAACGACCAGGACATCGCCGGCATTCTTGAGGTCAAGAGCCTGGTCACCCGCCTCAGCGGCGGCAGCCACAACCTGTTCGAGAACCTGCGCGAGACCCTGTACGTCTCCGAATCCACCCACGCAATGAAGCTGCTGGAGATCTTCCGCGAGGAGCACCAGTCGATGGCACTGGTGGTCGACGAGTACGGCGAGATCCAGGGTCTGGTGACCATCTCCGACCTGATGGGCGCGGTGGTCGGCCGCCTGCAGGCCACCGAGAACACCGATGACGATGCCCTGGTTGTCACCCGTGAAGACGGCTCGCTGCTGGTTGACGGCTCGCTGCCGGTGGATGACCTGCAGGAGCTGATGAACGGCGCCGAGCTGCCGGATGCCGAGGAAGGCGATTACTACACCATTGCAGGCATGTGCATGCACTACTTCGGCCGCATACCGCACGCCGGCGAGTATTTCGACTGGGCCGGCTGGCGCATCGAGATCGTCGACCTGGACGGCGCCCGCATCGACAAGCTGCTGTTGCGCCGGCTGCCGGAAGAAGACGCTGATGACACCACCGGTTGATCCGGACGGCACCGCACCGGACCCTACCAGGACGGAAACCGGCGGCTATCGCAACGAAGGCATCCGCACTCTGCTGGCGATGTTTGAACGCGGCGACCCGGATGAACACCTGCCGCTGGGCAAGGTGTTGCAAGGCTTGGAACAGAGCGCCTTCGGCGTATTCCTGTTCATCGCCATCCTGCCGGCCTTCATCCCGATCCCAGGCATAGGCGGCGCGGTCAGCAGTCCGCTGGTGTTCCTGATCGGCAGCCAGTTGCTGTTCGGCATGTCGCGGCCGTGGCTGCCAGGCTTCATCGCCAGACGCGGCCCCAAGCGCAGCACCGTGCACAAGTTCCTCAGCAAGATCAGCAGGCCGCTGCAGCGCCTGGACCGGATGCTGAAACCACGGCTGAGCGCGCTGATCGTGCCATTGCCGGCACGCATGCTGAGCGGCGTCCTGTTATTGCTGGTCGGCCTGTTGCTGTCGCTGCCGATTCCATTCACCAACTACCTGTTCGGCTTCCAGCTGCTGTTGTTTGCACTGGCACTGCTCGAGCGCGATGGCGCACTGATGCTGTTCAACTGGCTAGGCGCGATTGCCGCCGGCCTGTTCTTCGGCTTCGGCTCCGGCCAGCTGATCAGCGAAAGCATCGCACTGTTCGAGCGCATGACCAGCTGACGGCAGGCGGCCACGGTAGTGCCGAGCCATCCTCGGCACGGGGCGTTACCAGCAAAAAAGCACCCCTCCCCAGCCCTCCCCTTCGCTACACGAAAGGGAGGGAGCAAAACGGCTTACGCCGCTGCCACCCGCTGCCAGGCCTGCATCGCCAGATCGAACGATCGCAAGCGCGCCGCAGGGTCATAGATGTTGGCGGCCAACATCATTTCATCCGGACGATGGCGCTCAACGAAGGCCGCCAAGCCATCAGCCACCTGCGCCGCATCACCGACGATACTGCACGCCAAAGCACGCTCGACACCCGCCTTTTCATGCGGCGCCCAAAACGCCTCGATGTCATCCACCGGCGGCGGGATACGCCCCGGCGTACCGCGTCGCAGATTGACGAAGGTCTGCTGCAGGCTGGTGAACAAGCGCTTCGATTCGGCCTCCGAGTCGCTGGCCACCACGTTCAACGCCAGAATCGCGTAAGGCGCCTGCAGGTGCTCGGAAGGACGGAAGTCGCGGCGATACAGTGCCAGTGCCTCATCCATCGCATCCGGGGCGAAGTGCGAGGCGAATGCAAATGGCAGCCCCATCTGCGCGGCCAGACGCGCACTGAACAGGCTCGAACCCAACAACCAGACCGGCACCGGAATGCCGCCACCCGGCACGGCCTGGACCGACTGACCGGGCTGTACCGGCGCGAAGTAGTGCAGCAGTTCGGCGACATCCTGCGGGAACTGATCAGCACTGTCGAAGTAACGGCGCAATGCGCGCGCCGTGGGCTGATCAGTACCGGGCGCACGCCCCAGCCCCAGATCGATGCGATCCGGATACAACGAAGCCAAGGTGCCGAACTGTTCAGCCACCTGCAGCGGCGAATGGTTGGGCAGCATCACCCCACCGGAACCCACACGGATGCGCGAAGTGCCACCGGCCACATGCCCGATCAGCACCGCGGTCGCGGCGCTGGCGATGCCGGGCATGTTGTGATGCTCGGCCAGCCAATAGCGGTGATAGCCCCAGCGATCGGCATGCTGGGCCAGCTCCAGCATATTGGCAAACGCCTGTTGCGGGCTTGAGCCCTCGCAGACCGGGGCCAGGTCAAGGATGGAAAGGGGGATCATTCTGCGGTCTCCGTGGACAATACGAAGGACATGGGGTTCGTCCTCGCATTCTCCATGCAGTCACCACGACTTCCATCGGGACACTGTTTCCCACACCCTGCCGGTGCGGGATCAGGCCTGGGCGTCGTCCTGCCGGTCCACCAGCGGCTGCAACTGAGCATCCAGTGCTACGCGCTCATCAAACACGAAACAGCGGCCGTCATAGCCTTCACCACCGACTTCCTCGAAGTATCCGAGGATGCCGCCTTCCAGCTGCAGCACGTTGTGCATGCCATCGTTCTGCATCCACAGCGCCGCCTTTTCACAGCGGATGCCACCGGTGCAGAAGCTGACCACGGTGGCATCGGCCAGCGCTTCGCGGTGCGGCTCCAGCGCGGCCGGCAGATCGGTGAACTTGGCGATCGGCAAGGTAAGCGCACCTTCGAAGGTGCCGTGAGCGAACTCCTGCCAGTTGCGCGTATCCAGCATCACCACGCGCTTGCCGTCGTCGTCGTGGCCCTGCCGCAACCAACGCTGCACGGTGGCCGGGGCCACGCTGGGCGCGCGCGGGTAATCCAGCGGCTGGCCGTCTTCGCGGCGGAAGCTGATGATTTCCGGCTTGAACTTGGCCTTCAGCCTGGCGAACGGCTGCATCTGGCTGCGGCTGTACTTGATGCGCATGTCAGCGAAGCGCGCATCGGTCTTGAGCTGGCTGTAGAAGCCTTCGATACCTTCACTGCTGCCGGCGAGGAACAGATTGATGCCCTCCTCCGCGATCAGGATGGTGCCGCGCAGCTCCAACGCCTTTGCGCGTTCATGCAAGGTGGCGGTCAAGGCTTCGGCATCAGCCAGCGGGACGAAGAGGTAGGCAGCGGTATTGACGATCATGTGCATAGTTTAAACGACCGGCCCCACGGTCGCTGCAGGAGCGGTGTAAGCCGCGAAACTGGCGATGCCAGAAGGCCCCAAAAGCCAACCCCTCCCCACCCCTCCCCTCCTCCTGCGGAGCAAGGGAGGGAGCTGAGAGCCCTCACCCACGCAGCAGGAAATACGGCAATAGCACCAAAGCCGACACAACCACCATGCCCAGCAGCACCGCCACCACAAACAATGGCCGGCTCCGCAACATCGAACCGAAGGTCTCCGCACTGCCATCACGCAGCGCGGCAGCGCGCTCGTCGCGCACCCGCTGCCCGCGTTCAGCCTGATAGGTCGCCATCAAGTCTTTCGCGCGCGGCAGATCGTCGTTCTCCCGCAGCCAGATGCCACCATTGGAAATGCCCCAGGGGCTGGGCTCGGTGCGATACCAGGCGATGCCGTTGCGGTCGAGCAGTTCGCCGACCTCGGCGCTTTCGTCGTCACCGACATTACGTAGATTGAGCAGCAGTTTGGCCATGCCGCAATGATACCCGGCGTCGATGCGCTACCCTGCACGCCCCCTTTCAACGGAGTGCGCCATGCGCCGTCTGTTCATCCCGCTGCTGCTGTCCCTGTTGGCCGCCGGCTGCACCCCGCCGGGCCCGCCTCCGGGCGGCACCATTGCCAGGTTCGAGCAGATCGACACCGTGCCCGGCACGGGCGCGGAAGCGGTCGCCGGCAGCAAGGTCAGCGTGCATTACACCGGCTGGATCTACGACGAGCGCAAGCCCGACAAGCACGGCGAGAAGTTCGACAGCTCGCTGGATCGCGGCGAGCCGTTCAGCTTCAACCTCGGCGACAAGCAGGTCATCCGCGGCTGGGACGAAGGCGTGGCCGGCATGAAGGTCGGCGGCAAGCGCACCCTGATGATCCCGGCCGAATACGGCTATGGCAACCGTGGCGTCGGCCCGATCCCGGCCGGCTCCTCGCTGGTCTTCGATGTAGAACTGCTCGATGTCAAACCTCGCTGATAAAACCGTTGCCGTCATTGGCGGCGGCCCGGCCGGCCTGTTTGCCGCAGAGCACCTGCGCGCGGCCGGCCTGGCGGTCAACCTGTACGAGGCCAAGGGCTCGCCCGGGCGCAAGTTCCTGATCGCCGGCAAGGGTGGGCTCAACCTCACCCATTCCGACCCGCGCCCACTGTTCGACAGCCGTTACCGCGAACGCCAGGCCGAGGTTGGCAGCTGGCTGGACGGCTTCGATACCGATGCACTGCGCCGCTGGGCACAGGACTTTGGCGTGGAAACCTATGTCGGCAGTTCCGGCCGGGTGTTCCCGGTGGATCGCAAGGCCGCGCCGCTGCTGCGCGGCTGGGTACGCCGACTGAAGGAACAAGGCGTGCGCTTCCACGTGCAGCACCGTTGGCTGGGCTGGAACCCGGACGGCAGCCTGCGCATGGCCACCGCCGATGGCGAGATCAGTGTGCGTGCCGATGCCACGGTGCTGGCACTGGGCGGCGGCAGCTGGCCGGAGCTTGGCTCCGATGGCAGCTGGATGCCGGTATTGCAGGAGCGCGGCGTTGATACCGCGCCGCTGCAATCGGCCAACTGCGGCTTCGACATCGACTGGACTGCCCACTTCCGCGACCGCCACGCCGGTGCACCGCTCAAACCTGTGGTCGCACACTGGACCGATCTGCAAGGGCACGCGCAGTCGCTGCAGGGCGAATGCGTGGTCAGTCAGTACGGTATTGAAGGCAGCCTGATCTACGCACTGGCCGCCGACCTGCGCGAAACCCTCAACTGTGATGGCGCGGCAACGCTGCAACTGGATCTGGCCCCCGGCCGCGACCAAGCACGCCTGTTCGCCGAACTGAGCCGCTCGCGCAAGGGCCGCAGTTTCGGTGAACACCTGCGCCGCGCCGCCGGCCTGGATGCGGCCAAGGCCGGACTGATGTTTGAAGTACTGGGCAAGGATGCAGGCAGCGACCTGGAAGCCGTTGCACGCACGCTCAAGCGCCTGCCACTGCAGTTGCTGCGGCCAAGACCGATGGCCGAAACCATCAGCACGGCTGGCGGCGTGAAGCTCGAAGCGATGGATGAAGGACTGATGCTCACCGCGCAACCGGGCGTGTTCTGTGCCGGCGAAATGCTGGACTGGGAAGCCCCCACCGGCGGTTACCTGCTGACCGCCTGCTATGCCAGCGGCAAGCGTGCAGCGGAAGGTGTGATCCGCTGGCTGTAGTGCCGACCCATGGTCGGCAGGGGCCATACCGATAACGCCGCAGATTGCAGGAGCGGCGCAAGCCGCGAAGCCAAAGATCAATCTGATTGCAAAGAAACCCGCGGCTTCATCGCCGCGGGCTTCTCTGATCACGTCGCTCCCACAAAATCACCAGCAGGCGTGATCAACGCATCTTGCTGGTACGCAACGCCGCAATCCTGGCCGGCGGGTTGAACGAATCACTGCGTGCCTCAGCCCAATACTCGCGGAACACGGTGTGCTCGGGCACCTTGTTCAACAATTCGCCCGGCCCGAGATAGCGGTACAGGCTGGCCAGCGAACGTATCTCCACCGGCGATACGCGGCGCAGGATGTGCTCCGGGCCCAGCTCGGACGTATCGTGCAGACCAGCAGCGCCAAGCAGGTCACGCAGCGCGCGCATGGTGTTCTGGTGGTAATTGAACACGCGTTGGCCCTTGTCGACCGGCTCAAGGTGACGCCAGCGGCTCGGGTCCTGGGTGGCAATGCCGGTCGGGCATTTGTCGTTATGGCAGCTCAACGACTGGATGCAGCCCAGCGCGAACATGTAACCGCGGCCGGCGTTGCACCAGTCGGCGCCCAAGGCGATGGTACGGGCAATATCGAACGCCGTGGTCACCTTGCCTGCCGCACCAAGGCGGATGCGATCACGCAGCCCCAGCCCGACCAGCGTGTTGTGCACCAGAATCAGCGCCTCGTTCATCGGCACACCGACGTGGTCGATGAACTCCGCCGGCGCTGCACCGGTGCCACCTTCGGCGCCGTCAACAACGATGTAGTCCGGCAGCATCCCGGTTTCCAGCATTGCCTTGGCGATGCCGAACCATTCCCACGGATGGCCGATGGCCAACTTGAAACCAACCGGCTTGCCGCCGGACAGCTCGCGCAGGCGCGCAACAAACTGCAGCAGTTCAATCGGCGTGGAGAATGCCGAGTGCTTGGACGGCGATACACAGTCCACGCCCATCGGCACGCCGCGTGTCGCGGAAATTTCAGCACTGACCTTGGCCGCCGGCAACACGCCGCCGTGGCCCGGCTTGGCGCCCTGGGACAGCTTGATCTCGATCATCTTGACCTGATCGGAGCTCGCGTTCTCGACAAAGCGCTCTTCGCTGAAGCGACCGTTCTCGTCACGGCAGCCGAAGTAGCCCGAACCGATTTCCCAGACCAGATCACCGCCGTTCTCGCGGTGATATGGCGAGATCGAGCCTTCCCCGGTGTCGTGGCAGAAGCCACCCAGTTTGGCCCCCTTGTTCAGCGCGCGGATTGCGTTGGCCGACAAGGAACCAAAACTCATCGCCGAGATGTTGAACACGCTGGCCGAGTAAGGCTTGGCGCAATCCGGGCCAATCAACACACGGAAATCATGATGGGCAATGGTGGTGGGCGCCAAGGAATGGTTGATCCACTCGTAGTCCACCGCATACGCGCTGCGCAGCGTACCGAACGGCACCACATCCATCTCATTGCGCGAACGCTGATAGATCAGCTGACGCTGCTGGCGCGAGAACGGCACATCTTCCAGATCGCTCTGCACGAAATACTGACGGATTTCTGGACCGATGGATTCAAAGCCATAGCGGAAATGCGCCAACACAGGATAGTTGCGGCGCAGCACGCTGCGCCGCTGCAACACATCCCAGGTGCCGAGCACCGCCATCAGGCCAAACAGGCCAACGCCCCAGTACCAAGCAGGCCAATGGGTGGCCAGCGCCAGTGATACTGGCAGCAGGATCAGCGCCAGCACATAAACCAGATAACGATGCATTACCGTCCTCAACCTACACGGATGGCGGATTCTACAACCGGTCGTCCACTACTTGCCTCGGCCAGGCCGATTTCACATCGTAGACCACCATGTCCGGCACACCGAGGGCACGGATCTGCGCCGCATCAAAGGCATGGAACTGCTGATGCGCCACCGCCAACACCACCGCATCGTAGACACCCTGCTGTGGCGCCTTCACAAGTTCTACACCGCCCATGTCATGTGCATCACGCGGATCGGCCCAGGGATCAAATGCATCCACCTGCGCACCGGCGGCCACCAGCATCTGCACCAGGTCCAGCCCACGGCTGTTGCGCAGATCCGGGCAATCCTCCTTGAAGGTTACCCCCAGCACCAGCACGCGCGCGTTCTGCAAGGGCTTGTTCTTTTCTTCGAGCAGGCCACGTACACGGGTGACCACATGCGCCACCACACGGTTGTTGACCTGCCGCGCGGTGTGGATCAGATCCGGGTGGTAGCCGACGCTCTCGGATTTATGCAGCAGGTAGTAGGGATCAACGCCTATGCAGTGCCCGCCAACCATACCAGGCCGGAACGGCAGGAAATTCCATTTGGTACCCGCCGCTTCCAGCACATCCAGCGTGTCGATGCCCAGCTTGTCGAAGATCAGTGCCAGTTCGTTGACCAGGGCGATGTTCACATCGCGCTGGATGTTCTCCACCACCTTGGCCGCCTCGGCCACGCGCAGCGACGACGCTGGCCAGGTGCCGGCAGTGATGATGCGCCGGTACAAGGCATCAACCACTACGGCGGCCTCGGGCGTGGAGCCTGAGGTGATTTTCTTGATGTCCGGCAAACGGCGCTGGCGATCGCCTGGGTTGATCCGCTCCGGGCTGTAGCCGCAATAGAAATCCTGGTTGAAACGCAGCCCGGAGCCCTGCTCCAGCAGCGGTACGCAGACCTCTTCAGTAGTACCCGGATATACGGTGGACTCGTAGATCACCAGATCACCACGCTTGAGTACCGCAGCGATCAGCGCACTGGCACTGCGCAGCGGCGCAAGATCAGGCTGCTCATACGCATCGATCGGCGTGGGCACGGTGACGATGAAAACATTGCGCCCGGCCAGCTCCGCCTTGTCCGCGCTGTAGCGCGCATGTACCGCCGCGCCCAGCTCAGCGTCGTCCAGCTCCAGCGTATGGTCGTGCCCGGCCTGCAGCTCTGCAACACGGGCGGTATCGATGTCATACCCCAGCGTATCGAGCGTCTTGCCGAACTCGACGGCCAAGGGCAGGCCAACATAGCCCAGCCCGATGATGGCAATCTGCGGCGCTGCCGCGGCGGTGATCTCGGCGCTCATGCCATCCCCTGGGGTTACGAACTGGTGCCCGGAGCCGGAATCGAACCGGCATGGAGTTGCCCCCGGCGGATTTTAAGTCACACCGGCCACCCTAACTGATTGATTCAATTGGGACGCAAGTCGACTAAACCGGGCCATTTTCCCACATCGACTGCACAAAAGCTGCACAGCAATTTGCAGCGACCCTCGACCACAGAAGTGCCGAGCTTACCTCGGCACCCTCACCTCGGCCGCCGGCCGCTTGCTGATCAGTGCCTGCAGCACCATCTTCTCCCGCGATCGACGGCGCGGCTTCACCGGCCGGCTGGGCAGATCGTTGCCCCGTGCCGCGATCCATCGCTCCACCCACATCTTGCCCTGGCGGTAAGAGCCGGCCGTGAACCAGAAGGACCGGCCTTGCCAGTTGAGGGTTCCGGCCACCCTCCCCGCCTCCAGCTTCAAGACCGCCACGGTCCCGTAGTTGAAACACAGGTAGCAGGTGTCAGGGTTGTCGAGCCAGCGATATGGGGTTGGGAGCATGCCCCAGCATCGCGCCGGGCCGTCTCAGGGGCTGGGATCGGGCCGCGAGCTACCCCGTGGTGAGGGCGATGCAGTTTGAGTCCGTAAGGGGGGTTGTCCACAGGGTGCTCTCATCCATAAACCCTGGAACGGAATAGTAGTTGACCGTCGATCCAAACCGCCCTCCGCCCAGACCAAGGCCATCCGACAAATAGGAAAAGCCCGGGATGCTTGAGCTTGACGCCACCAGCGCCCCATCTACAAACAAGTCGATCAGTCCACCGGCCGCCTTGCGCATGACAATGGCGAGCGTCACCCCATAGCTGAATGTTGGCGTCGCAGTCATGCCGATTTCCCCAGTACCTGACGCCATCACGCGAAATCTGAACTTTCCGCCCCCAACGTCCAATGCGTCCAGCTCGGGGACGCCCCCGCCAATTCCTGTCAGCTGACAAACTATTGCCGCCGTCGCAGACGGCGCACTAGATACTTTGAGTAGAGTGAAGAACGTCCACCCTGCAGCATCTGAGAGTGGAATATTGGGCATCACGACTAGCGACGACGCCCCCATATCGAACGACTGTGCGGTTCCCGTAGCCAGGCCTCCAGCACTGACCAGGTCCGTGTTCTTAAGGGCCAGGGCGGATCCCGGGACCGCCGAGTAAAGCGAGCCCGCACTTCCGCCAGCAGCACTGTTTGCCACGGCGCTCGACAGGGCGTTGTCGTCAAAACGAGCCCACATGGCGGGGTTCAAACTTGCGATCAAGCCAACCAGCCCTGACGGCGGAGCTCCCGCGCCAGCGAGCATCAGTCGGCGCAACATTACGCACTCTCCTGCATGGCGTATCGCCACGTCGTGCCGTTATCGAAGGTCTTGGCCGACAGGATCGTGACAGTGTTCGCTGCTGCTGAAATAGCGGTGTCAGAGCCACCCAGCGCCTTGAAGGAAGCTGGCAGCGCCAGCGTCCGGCTGCCAGTGGCGTCCTGTGTGATCTGCAGTTCGAACTCGCTGATCTTCCCTGCCCCGGCAAGATTCGATACCGCAAGCGTGGCGTTAGCGGTGAGGGCCAAGGTGAAGTTCTTGGCCAGGCCAGCCCCGCAATCCACGGTTGCCGTACCACTGACGATAGAGACCGGAGCCACTGGATCAGCGCTGCCGCCCGTCGCGTTCGTGTAGGCAAGCGAGTTCCAGGCTGTCACGCCGTCACCAATCTTGCTGCGACGGCTGTCGGTTTCCCAACCAACCTCCCTCGCAGCCAACACAGGGTTTGCGGCTGTCCATGCCGCCGCGGTATCGCCACGCTGTTGAATCTGGACAGCCATCAGGCGCCCCCTCCATTGATTGCGGTGGTGCCGCCGTAGACTGAGTTGGCCCGGCCGCCGTCGAGATTGTTGACGCCGAGCTCGATTGCCTTGGGCTCCCACTGGGTGCCGCCCCACTGGAGCGCATTGCCGAGCACGGGACCGTCTGACGACACATCCGCGAGATCGGCAAGGACGGCCGGCGAGGTTCCAGCAACGAGCCCGTGCGACTCGCGCGCAATCTTGAGCAATTCGCCGCCACCTGCATCCGGCAAGGTGTCGAGTGATACCTGCACCAGGCCGCTTGCCAACGTTCCCTGCGAGACAATCGGAAGAATGCCCCTGACCTCGCCTCGAGCTCCACTGCCTGACAGCTCGGCAAGCTCCTTCTGGATCTCCGCCAGCTGCTTCGCGAGCCCGTCAACGTTGAAGGTAGTCGGTATCTGGTTGAGGTAGTTCCACCACTCGCGATTGATGAGCAATGCGCCAGCGATGGGTGCTGTCGGCTTCGGGATGAGTGTCATCAGGAAGCCGCCACTGGACCTTGCGCAATCCACTGGAACACCACCGGACTGACGATATTCTGCTGCGAGGTGTTGCCCTCGGCGACGTCAAAACCAACGGTGAAGCCGGCGGCGGTCGGCGGAGCGGTGAGATACGAAACAACCGGGCCACCGGGTTGAGTGCCAGGCGTGGTGGTGATTGCCACGTTCGGCACCGTGCCAGTCTTGAACGGCTTGGCGAAAGTGACGGCCAGCGTAGTCTGGTTGAGGCCTGATGCCGGAGCCGTGCCGGAGCCCTTGAGGATCTGCCAATCGGTGTCGCCACCGGTCTTCATCACAGCCCGGTCAAGGCCATCGACCTGGGCAGCAGGCGGCGCTTCCGGCGGGGCCTTCCAGATCAGGTTGGACCCATCAGTGCCCAGGATGTAGTCAGCCGAGCCCGATGGGTCCGGAACCTGCAAGATGGCCTGCATCAGCCAGTTGCTGCCATCGCTGGTCAGGAATTTGCCCGCCTCCATCGGAGGCAGCGCGGCACCTGAGCCCTGCCCACTGTCCACGTCTCGGGTCCAGACCACCACGCCGCCGCCATCCCGCAGCGTCACGGTGTAGCCGCCATCGAGCCAGATATTGGTGTCAGTCCGGCCGGCCGAATCGAGCAGAATCGGGTTGGAGTTGGGGGTGGTCTGGTCAGGGTCGGACCAGGTGCCCTTGGGCGCGGTCGTCCCGAGATCGCAGAAGGTCAGCGAGCCCTCGGCGCAGGGCTTGAGGCCCAGTAGATCCATCAGGACCGGGGCGGGATTGTAGAACCTGTAGCTCATGGGGACTCCAGAAATGACAAAGCCCGCATGAGCGGGCCGTTGGGGTGTCGGGTTGCAGGCTGGATCAGCCGGCGAGCAGCTGCGGAGCGAACTCTTGCTCAAGTTGCAGGCGGCGCTGGCGCAAGTTCGGCAACGCCTGCTTGCGTTCCAGCATCAGATGCGAACCGAAGGAGGCGCGGCTCAACGAGTCGGCATCAGCAAGCTGCAGCGCCTGCAATTCCTGCCAGACGGTCAGCTCTTGGGCAACACCGGCGCGGCGAGCCTCTCCGAACGCATGCACCAGGCTTGCCTTCAAGTCGACCACCTTGTCCAGGTTTCGGGAAAGCGAAAGCAGGAAGTAGCACTGATCCTCGTTCAGTAGCGCATATGTTTCCTTCTGTCCTGTTCGGCTACCACCAACAGGTGTGATTTCAAATCGCACCTTTCCAAACTGTTCGAACTTGTCGCCATAGCGGGTGATCAGGCGGTAGGTGCTGCGGTGCCCTGTACCGAGCTGGCCGGCAATATCCCGGCTATCCGCGCGCGGCTCTCGGTCTATTGCGGTCAATTGGATGATATTGGTCATTCATCTGTCCTCTTCTGTCTGAAATAGGACACGGCAAAGCCGGCGGACAGATACGCCAGCCGTTCGGGGATCAGCCTATGCCGTGGTTAAAAAGTAGGCCCCGCAGGTTTGAGCCTGAAGGGCCTTGGGATTGAGTCAACAGAGGTGCCTGCCGAAGCCCTCTCCGTTGAATGAGGGCCGGGATGCGCTACGGAGCCACAGGCAACCCCGCCAGCCGCCTGTTATCCTGCGGCATCAAGGAGGGGGTATGTCGGACTGGTTGGATCGGAAGGCAGAAGAGGAACGTGCGCGGCGCCTTTATGGAAAGGAGCCCGGCAAGATCACGCACATCCAGGCTGCAGGGGAATTCATCGGATGGGCTGTTGTCGGGATCGTTCGGTGGACCCTTGGCCTTCTGGCTATCTCGATCCTTCTCGCTCTATGTCTGTGGGGTCTGATCGTCATCGGGAATGACAAATACATCCTCGATTGCCCTGGGGTGGTTGAAACTCGGGATCGCTCCTTCATTCGAAACGACTCATTGCACCTTGATGTCACCGAATTTGGCGGAGTAACCCGGCTATGGGCCAAGGAGGACGGAACTGCCATGTCGGCTACGGCCAGTGGTTTTTTCAACTTCCTTATGCTGAAAAAGATAGGGTCAACGCTATCCCTATCTGGCACCAGTAACGAGCCCGGCCACTACACACCCCTCACCCGCATCGTTGAGTTGAGGTTGGTCGAGGGCGAGTGGTTCAGGGGCCAATGCACAGAAAGGATGTCGCGCTGATGACCGACTACGAATCCCTAGCTCACCTCTCACGCTCGCGCCGTTTGGTGATCTGGTTCTTCTGTCTCGCCATCTCCACGCCATGCTTCGCCCAACAACCTCCCGGGTCGAAGATTCTTTACCGGTGCAAGGGCGCAGATGGCGTTACAAACTACACATCGCAAGCTTCAGTTGGATGCGTCGTCGTTAGTTTTTACCGACCAGCTCAAGCCCAGCCAAATCGACCCTCCATGCGGACCAGTTACACCTGCACATCCGACTGTAGCGGTCATCGCGCGGGTTACGAGTGGGCGCGCAATCGGGGGATCTCCGATCCATCCCAATGCACCGGGAACTCTCAATCATTCATTGAGGGATGCCGTGCGTTCACTGAAGGCCATCCAGGGTTCTGATCATGACCAAACCAAAATTCGACCTATCCCGCTAGATGCCCCATAAGCACAACAAGGAGAAGTGATGCACTGGACAACAGCCCTTGCCCTTGTGACCGCCCCCACCCTGGCGTGGCTACTAAAACCCCTTATCAAGAAGATCGGCGACTACGACGACCGACGCATCGCTGAGTATGAAGAGAAGCGCGACCGCAGGCTGGCAGAGAAAGCGTCCCGCAAGGCAGCTAAGCAAGCAGCTAAAGGACCGCGTTACACCTCAGCGACTGTTGTCCAGCCGCTTGCGCTTCCCGACCTCCGGAGTGACCAGGGAAGCGGAAGTGATAGCACCGGGCCTAGCGAGCGTAGCTAGCCCGTTGGTGGCGGCCACCCGGGTCTGCTGATTCCCCATAAGGCTGGCGAGTAAGTTGCTGTTTGCGGCTCTGCCTGCCGTTGCTCCAATCAACGTGCGGAGTCCTAGCACGGGATATAAAAAAGGGTTCGCCAGCTGCGCAGCCAAGCTATTTTCAAAAGTCCCAGAACTGCCAGGAGCCTTCATCGCTTGCCCGACCCGCGCCAACTCACTGAGGTTCCCTCCTCGGCCTGACGCCATCGCGGATTTCCCAGCCTTGTCAGCCGTTACGCGCCCCATAAGTAGAGCAGGCGAAAGCGCGCCATCAGCACTCTTTGCTACCAACGGCTCCACGGTCTTCAGCGCACGGTACTGACTCCTCGCAGTACGCCATGCCTCACGCATGGCCGGAGTAATGGACTCATCCATCGCTTCTCTGATGGCATCGCGGACTTCGGCGACGAACGCAGATTTCTCACCCCCGTTTGCCATGATCTTGCCAAGCTGACTGTCCAGTGACTTATAGGCTGGCCCTGGCAGCTTCCCATCCACGGACTGCCTCAGCACGCGGTCAATCGCGCTACCAACCGCCCTGACAGTCCCCTCATCTGCGAATGCTGCTGCCTCTTGCTGGATAGAACCCAGTCGGTCCATAAGACCATCAGTCACATTTAAGGTGGAGCGCGCCGACAGTTGGTCGAACTCCGTCCCGATTCGGGACTTCGCCCTAGCGAATATTTCGGGGGTGATCTTCGGGGCGTTCTCGCCAAACTCTCTAGATACGGCAGTGTTGAATTGATCTACCTGTCGCTCCCAAGCCTGTCGGCCACCAGACAGGGGCATGCTTTGCAGTAAGTTTTGAGCGCGACGCATGAACTGGCTGTTGGTCAGCTGCGCCGGGGTTAGCTCAACTCCGAACTTCTTTGCGGAGTTGTAGATCGACGCGACCCCCTCCGACACAGGCCTCGCAAGTGCACGAAGACCGGTAGCTACGCCCTCGCCTGCTGCGCCTAGAGCGCCTCCGACGCCGGCATTCACAAGCCGCTGCTGCGCGGAATCCGCCTCCTTGATTCCGCCTACTGCCGCGCCGAGCCCGGCACCAGCAGCCAGGCGCTGAGCGACGCGCGGGAGCGCGGCAATCTTGGAACTGGGAACAGCTATCGCAGCCAGCTCGGGGACGTGTCGACCCGCTGCGGTCGCCAAATCCCCCTCAGCAACCTTGTCGAAGGTCTGGTATGGAATCTTGGCCTGATCGTCACGCAGCTGGTCAGCAGTGCCAGTCAGCTGTGCAATGCCTCGGATGTTGCTGTCCACGAACCGGCCAGTACCCAAGGCTGCACGCAGGGCGGGAGAGCGCGACTGATAGTCCGCCCTCAACTCTTCCACGTTGTTACCCTGCAGTGGCTTCGGGCCGCTGGCGAGGTCGATCACACTGTCGAACCACCCTCGCTCTCGCGTGGGCGCTGCTCCCTGAGATGGGGAGGGGGCTGCAGGCTGCGCTACAGCCTCCCCGACCAACTCCCCGCCACCGAAGCGCGGCTTACGCACCGGCTCATCCACCGGAATTCCATCGAAGCGAGCCATTGATTACCTCTTGCGGTAGGTACGACCGTCGTCCGGGTCGATGTAGAGCGCGCCAGTGGGGAGCGCGTTGAAGTCAGCTTCCGAGTTCGGACGAGCAACCTGCGGGGATGATCCGGTACTAGCCGTCCCTGTAACGCCGCGGAAGTCCGCCAACCCTGTGGCCCGCGTTGGGTCGTAGCCGTACTGATCGGCAATGCCCTGATACTCCCGTGCCGCTGCGGTCACTCGACCCTGTGCAGCCGAGGCAAGACCTCTGGCCTGCGCCAGGAAGTCAGCGCGTTGGTTTGGATTGAGGCGCTCACCCTTCAGTGCGCGGTTCCACATGTTCTGGACACGATCCGGAACGCCTGCAGCATTCTGAGCATTGGCGAACTCCTGCTCCCGGACTACCGACCCCGGGTCTAGCATCTTCATGAACGCAAAGATCATGGAAAGATCGCCAGCCGCACTGGGGTCAGATGCAGCGCCCTGCACGTTCTGGAACATCGACAGGACGCTACGGTCATCCTTCAACTTGGCCGCCAGCTCCTTGCGCATCCCCATTTCGCCTTGCGCCTGATCGGCAGCGGTTGGGTTTGCTTTCCGATCTGCAGGCCCGCCAGGGATCGGCACCAATGAACCATCACTCCAACTGTACCCACTCGGAGCATCACGCTCTTTCGGAGGCGTGTATCCAGGGCGAGATGCGCCAAACTGCTGCGGCGTTACGTCCACTGAGGGCAGCGTGACATTGCTCAACGCCCCGCCACTAGCCATATCTGCCATTGCGGATGCACGGTCAGCGGCGGGCATGTCCGGATCAAAGTTGAATGGCGTGCCATCCGGGCCAGTGCCTCTGGTTACATTGACCGGAGTCCCATCCTCATAACTCTGGCCGCCGCCTACTTGAGGGAGCGGGCTCAGCTGCCGGGTGCGCGGATCCCACACCATCTGCATTTTCCCGCCCATGCCATCTGGGACATCGACAAGGTTCCCGTTCGCAGGAGCAAAGGGAACTTCAGCAACCACGTTGCCGGATGCGTCGAATCGCTTGGAGCCGGGGCCGAGGGTGAACTGCTGGGGATCGCCGCCCGCCGCCCCCGGACCAGCAAGCGATACCTTGGCCTTCAGCTGCTCCCAGCCCTCGTCCATGTCCGGCGTCCAGTCCGTAGGAGCCGGCTTGCCAGTCAGCTGCTGGATGAAGGGTCCACCCTGCTGCAAGGCCGCTCGCACCGCAGCAGCGTTGCCGGTCGCCCTCGTGCCATCCACGTACTTGATGAATCCCTGCAGCTTGCGCAGTTGGGCATCACCCGCGTCCTGATAGCCCTGCGCTGCCTTGGGGTCGATAGCCACAGCCTGCGAATAGGCGTTCGGATCGCCAGCCATGATCTGCGGGGCCAGCTCTGAAAGCCGCGACTTGTTTGCCTGCTCGGTGCGGTACTCGCGGTTGGCGATGCCTGCGCGCTGCCCTTCAAGGAAGCCTGCCAGAATGTTCATTTGCGCCCCCAATTGTTGCCGTAGCCGTAGCCGTTTGCACCCGCTACGCCGGTCAGGGCATTACCCCATGCGTCGGCTTTGGCCCCATATGCGGAGGCGCGGGAATTGGCAGCGCCGATCAGGTTGTTGCTCACGTTGTTGGCATAGTTCTGCCCAAGGCTGGCGAGGCCACTTGCCGCCGTCTGGCCGACACCGGCCAAGCTCGCCTGCTGGTTCCACCAGTTGTTGTATTCCTGCGAAGCGAGGCCATTTGCATACTTCATGCGGTCGGCGTCAGCACCGCCGGAGTACAGTCCACCGCGCGCCGCAGCACTACGGTCCAGCCCCTGCATCTGCTGGGCGACGCTGAACTGGTAGCCGGGCGACTGGGTGAAGCTCTCAAAGTTGCCATTGCTGGCACTCTCCAGCCGGGCCAGCGCGTTTCCGCCAGCCTGCAGCCACGGCTGCTGATCGGCGCGGCTCAGATCGTACTGGCGGCGCTGTTCTTCCGTCGCGGCGTCATATCCCTTCTGGGAAGCGCTTGCAGCCTTGCCTGCCGCTCTGTTGTCCATTACGCCCTTGATCAGGGTCGCCCCGCCAACACCGACTGCTACCCAAGACATGTGCGTTCCTCCTGTAGTGCGTGCGGGGCTTCCGGCACGATGAATTTGGCCTCGATTGAGGCAAGGTCTTTCAGCTTCGTGGGATGGACGTTCAACCAGCGAACGTCGGTGTGGGCGAATCCCACCTTCTTGGTTCCGGGCGCGGAGACGAACACTGCGGGGGCTTGAATCCGCTTCAGCCCCTCGGGCGTCGTGACAGTAATGTCGCCCTGAACAAGCACATTCAGCGTGCTGTGGCGGTGGATCTTCCCGGTGATCAGCGACCCAGCGGGCACGAACAGCTCGCGCCCGTACACGCCATCCGCAAAGTGATGCTCCAGCGTCATGCCGACTGGCTCGCCATGCTCAAGCATCAAGCGCTCAAGCTCGCGTAGCTGGTCGTGCGTCGGCATTGCGGGCGCGCACGGCTCCGCATGGCCCGCCAGGATTTCTGGCAATCCCTTCATTTGATCTATCAGCATCGTCAGCCCCTCGGCTCTATGCGCAGGCTCGCGCCCAGTAGATCCCGCTTTACCGGGCTGGATATCTGTATCTGGAACACCAAGCGATAGCCTTCGCCAAGCCGAGTAACGCGCACGCGGCGCTGATACTCACCGATTGCCCCTAGAGAGCGCTTCTTCCAGTTCGACCAGTTGCGCCCGCCGTCTTTGCTGTAGCGAACGAGGACGTGGTGATCAGTCACTGTCGGAATCCTTCGCGATTCGGCAAGCCATGTAGGAATAGACGCCCATATCCTCTCCAAGCACGGCGATTGTGTTCTGGCCTACCACCAGGTGCGAGGAGCTGATTTGCACCTCGTGGTTGAAGACTGGACCGCTCGGCGTAGTGCTTGATCCGGTCCTCTCCATCACTTGAGTGCCATTGACCCAAACCGTCGCGAAGTTATCCACGAACACGTAGAACAAGAGGTCGACCAAGTCGGTCATGGTGAACTCGGCACGCAACCAAAGGCGGGTGTTCTCGTCCCAGTTCGTGTTCTTGATCGGCGGCCACCCCACTGACTCGGCGTACGGGTGGCCCGGCAGATTCGCGAAAGGCGTCTCCCCTACCAGCCACCCGCTGTCATCGAGATCTGCGCCGCTATAGTCAGTTGTGTCGGATGACGGCAGCTGCAGGTATTTCCATTCGCTCACCTGCCCTATCACTTCGCCGTAGTCCACGAAGATTGAGTCGGCCAGATCAGCGTATAGCCCATTTGCGTCCGTCACTCGTACTACGAAGGAATAGCTGCCCACTTTTGTGGGCTGCCCTGACAGAACCCCATCGCGTGAAAGCGCGAGGCCGGGCGGGATTGATCCAGACCTTAAGCTGGTCGACCAAGTTGTTCCGCTCGATACCACGTATTGGTACGACGCATACGGTGGGGATTCGCCACCAATGATCGCGTCAGGAGCATCGCCACTGATCGAAGGGCCATCAGGCTGGCCGGGGAAAGTCACGGCAGCACTCGGTTCGCGTCCAACATCGAACAGCAACTCCATCTCGGGGATGCCGATGCGGTTGCCGCTGTCGCTGACCTCGGCGGAGGTGTAGGTGGCAATAAGCTCGTCGTCGCCCTCCAGCACGTAGTCCCAGTCCAGAAGCCACAACCGCCCGTCCTGGAAGTCGCCGCCAACCCACTTCCGCCCCCACGACGTGACGGTATTCAGCCGCCAGCGCTTGAGTCCGAACGACTGCCGACGGTGCCACAGGCCAACCACCACGTCGTAGCCGTAGGTTTCGCCATCGGGGAAGGTGATGTAGTAGACCTTGTGGCCTTCGTCCTCCCAGGTGAACGCGAAGGCGTTCTTCCAGTCGGATTTGGCGATGGCCTTTTCAATGGCCCGAGTACTGATCGGAGCAGCTCGCAGTCCGTCCAGCCGATAGATCACCCCGTCGTTGCCCAGCCACATGACTGAGTTGTCGAGGTTCTGGATGGTCTGCAGCGAAGCGCAGCCGACATCGATGGTCGTCCCGGTGGACTGGAACGTCCCTGTAGCCTGGCCGGTGTTCCGGTAGAACTCGGTCGTGCGCTCGCCGAACAGCAGGACATCGCCCTGGCTGACGGCCACGCCAACGATCCGATCAGGCTGGCTCTCTGCCTCGCCACGGTCCAGCGTGTTGTAGCTCAGGCCGTCGGCAAGATCAGAGGGCAGCCAGTACCGACCGAAAGGCTCGATCCAGAACAGGTAGCCATTGATGAAGACGACATCGACCGCGCCCGGGAAGCCGTCATCTGTGATGCGCGTGAACGCCTGCGTCACGGTGCTGTAGATATAGCCCGACTGGCCATTTGCGATGGCGATCTGGTTGCCGTTCTTGATCTGGTTGTGCGCCATGCGCACGCGGCCAACGCCGGGAACCGTGCCGCGCGGGATGCCGATACCTTTTGCACTTACCTCGTACAGCGTCTGCCCAGAGACAACGAACAGACGGCCCTCGGCGTTGTGCGCGCCCCGAATCGGACCCGGACCAATACGCTGATACGGCTTCAGTCCCGGTGGCGTGCGCAGCTTGAACTGCGTCTTCGTCCCCGGCTGATCAGCGACCACCGGCAGGAAGTTGCACACGTCCTGCACAGACCACGCCGGAGAGTCGTCGCGGTTGAAGCCTGCCAGCAGGTTTACGGAGGTGAGGGGCATTGGCACTCTCCGTCGCACTTGAAGCAGCGGCCACGCCAGCGCTGACCGGTTCCGACCGGCAGATCGCAGTAGCTGACCCGAGGATGCTTCTCTCCCTCGACCTTGCGGGCGATGTAGGCCGATATGGTGGCCATGCCGGTGCGCGCCATGGCCACCACGTCCGGGTCCAGCGCAGCACCGTAGTGCGGGCGCAGGCGCACTGCCAGGTTGTATGTCAGCGCCTCGTCCGCCCAAACCGGTGAAGCGACCACGTCATCTGGCGAGGAAACCGGAACCCAGCCAAGCTCCCAGCCGTCGATTGCCCACGCCGCCATCATCGCATTGAGCGCGCGGACGCCATCAGCGAAGTCCTCGGCCTCGGGCGCCTCGTTGGCGTCTACGACGCGCAACAGGCCTAGCGCGCCACGGATGATGATGGCGGTGGCAGTCATTCCGGCTTGCCTTCCAGGGCGGTGCGCAGGCGTTCGATGCCCCAGGTCTTCTTGTACTCGATGCCGGCCGCGTCCAGCTGAGCGAACAGCTCGGCTTTCTCGTCACCAGACGGCTTGCCTTCCAGGGCGGTGCCGACCGGCAGGAAGCCTTTCTCCTTGGCTGCGTCCTGCTCAGCCTGATCGGCCACGATGCGGTGCTCGGCGCCATGCTCGCCGCCGAGGTAAATCATCTTCGGGAATTCCATGAGCCCTCCTTTGGGCAGAGGGGCCGAGCGAACCCGGCCCCTCGATTGGTTACTCGGTGACGCGGCAGGCGTGGAGGCCACGAACCGCAGCGAAGCCGTAGAGCACGTCGATGCGGGTGTTTTCCAGGTCGTTGATGAAGTCGCCACCGGTCATCACGCGCACGCTCAGACCGTTCGGCAGGCGGGCGGTATAGCCCTCGCAGCCGGCGATGACGCCCAGCGGTGCCGCCGCCACTGTGAACGCGTCCTTGTGGAACATCAGGGACTGGCGGTATCCGGTACTGGCCGCGCCAGCCAACGTCAGGGCTGCACTGTTGGCCGGCGAGGCGGTGACGTTCTTGCCCGGGCCGGTCGGGATGATTGCCGGGTAGATCGTCAGCGTGGTGCTGGCAGCATCAGCCAGCACGGTGAACTGCTGCAGCTTGCCGCTGTTCTCGCCAGTCAGCGGGTGCACGGCGAACACGCCTGCGATGGTGAACACCTGGCCTGCCTTGAAGCCGGTGGTCGTGGCCGCGATAGCCAGCACATTGCCAGTCTGGTTCGCGCCAGCCACGGTCACCGTTGCAGCAGCTCCGTTGGTGATCACCGGGACGCTCTGGTGCTCGTAGAAATCCGCACCCATGGCGCGGCCCAGCGAGCCTTCGATGAACGCCTTGCTGTTGGTCGCCTGCGGGTTGAACAGCTTGCGGGCCTCGTCCGTCAGGTTGACGTTGATTTCCGAGCTGATCAGCTGGTTCCGATCACCGGACGGGGCGAGGAAACGCTGCAGGACAGCGCGGGCCTCGGCAAACGTCTTCATGGTGCTGATGGCGCTGCCCGGGGTGCCGACCAGGTTGGGGGTGGCAATCACTGCGCGGCGGATCAGGTCGGCTTCCACCACCGAGGACAGGGTGCGGATCTGCGGCCGCAGGATTCGCTCCTTGAAGTCGGTCAGGTCGAGCTTCTTCTCCTTGGAACCGAACTTGATGCCGATGTGCTTCTGGGTGTCGAGCTTGATCGGCACCTTGTCCTGGATCACATCGGTTGCAGCGCCGCCGCCAGCAAACACCACACCATCGAACACGACGCCCGCGCGCGGGACTTCGATATCGACGCTGTCGCCCTTCTTGTAGCCGTTGACGGCCTCGCCGAATTCTTCCTGCCGGCCCTTGTTGACGTTCGCGAGGAAGGGGGCCTCCTCTTCCAGCATCTTGGCCGCCTCGCGGGCGATCATCTTGTGAGTCAGAATTACATTTGGCATTTGGTATTACCTCGATTTTTCAGCTGCGGCGCTGCTGCTGTTCGCGATCACGTTCGCGCTTGAACCACTCGTCATCGGTCAGCTTCTCGGCCGGTACTTCGGCCACAGCTCGACCTTGGACGCGCGGCGCAGGTGCCGGGGCCTGAGTGATGGGTTTGATGGATGCTTGTGCGAGTGCAGGTACTTCCGGCGTGGCCGGCGCACCCTCTGGCGCTTCACTCATGCGCGACGCATAGCGTTCGACTGCGCGTGCCATCAACTCGGGGCGCATGGCCGCGAGGTTGAACAACTCGTCCTCGTTGGAGGCGAGCTGGTAGGCGATCTCGGCACCCTTGGGGTGCTGCATGATCGCGGCCTGAAGCTCTTGCGGCAGCAGTTCGGGAGGGATAGCGCTCACAACCTCGAAGAAGTCCTCGTGGTCGTTCGCAAATTCAGCGGCGCGCTGTTGGTACGCCGCGACAACCTCATGCTGCTTCTGGGCTTCAGCCCTCTTTGATTCGGTTTCCTGCTCGGTGGCTCGTTCCTGCTCGCGATCCCACTTCGATACGGCCCGAGCATATGCATGCGGGTCGAAGTCGAAGTCTTCGGGCTTTGGTTCCTTCGGCGCCGGCTCCTTGAAGCGGCTTTTCAGCTGCTCCAGTTCCGCGCGCAAGGTATCAACCTCGCCGGCCCGCTTCTGCAGGCCCTGAATGTAGTCGCGCGTTCGGTTGCGCTTCTTCCCCTCGTCACCGGCCGGCGCTGCAGAGGTAGCAGGCTGGGCCGGCTGCACATCCGTCACGTCATCAACGTAGGCGGGCTTCGGGTTCTGCTGCGGCGAAGCTTCGCCGCCACCCTGTTCAGGGGTGTTCGTTTCGTCAGTCATCACAACCTCTGTGGATCGGCCAGCCGGGCCGTTACGGTTGGGGCAAGCCCATGGGGAGCGGATCACCGCCCAAAGAAAAACCGCCTTGCGGCGGCTGTTCGGAAATCATCATCGGGTCAGGCATTGGCGGGCCTTGCAGCATAGCCACCTTGCCCGCGTTGTCGATTTGGATGGACTCGGTTTCAGCCTGCAGCTTGCCGACGGTCGCCTCGTCCTTCTGCGCTGCGGCCACGTCCTTCGGGTTCGGCTGCTGAGGTTGCGGAGGCTGGTCGCCTTCTTCCGGCTCCATCAGACCTTGCGCCACCATCAGCTTGCGGACCTGCTCGCCCAGCTCTTCAGCACCAGGTCCATCCATCGACTTAACGATATAGCCCGCCAGGATCGGAGCTATCGGCGGGAATGCCGGGCCGATCTGCGCCAGCAGCTGCGACATCATGTCCGCCGTTTCCATCCGTTGCGTTGCATAGCTGGGGCCGACAGTGACTGCAATGTCGTACTTACCCTTGGAAATGTCGTTCAGCACAACCGGCTGTCCGTTCGGACCAGCCACTTCCTCATACAGCGTCTTCCACTTCTCGCCGCCATCCTCGCCCAGTACGCGAACGACCCGTTTGGTGTCGTAGACCCGAGGAATCATGTCGCACAGGATCACGTAGGTACGACGGATCGAGTAGGCCAGATTGTCGGTGTAATTGAACGTCGCCGTGGCGCCCTGCTGCTTGCGGGCGTTGATTGCCCGGCCGCTCGTCTCATTCGACGTAGCGCCAAGGCTGGCGTTGAACTGGCCGGTGCTGGCCTTGATGTCCTCGTTATCGAGCGAAGCCAGCTGAATCAACGCAGCCGGGATTTCAGCCTGGCCGGCGCGCTGCGGCATCTGCTGCGCATCGTCGTTGACTGGCAAATACGGGTAGTCCTCGCTGTTTGCCTTCTTCCAGAACGATTCCAGACCCTTGATCCACGACAGCTTGACCAAGAACGGGGCCTTCGGAGCCTTCGCCACCGCCTCAATGGCAGCGGTCCGATGGACGTTGTGCAGGCGCTGCTGATCCTTGTTGGACCGGACCATGCCCTTCCACTTGTCCTCACCGTCGATGCAGCGGATGTGGCCCCAGGCCGGGATGATCGGAATGTGCTTGGTGGGCCATTCGTAGTCGTCGGTCAGCCACTCGTAGCCATTGGTCAGGCGGGAGAAGATCTTGTGGCTGTCGACCTCGCGCTGCCGCAGCACCTGACGGCCCTGTGCAGCCAGAAAAGCCTCCCAATCCTCGCCCAGCTCGTCGGCATACAGCACACGACCGTCGTCCAACTGGATCAGCGTGCGCTTGCTGGGGCGCTTCTCGAAGTACTCGCAGACCTTGATCTGGTCCTTCTCGCGGAACTTCTCGCAGTCCTTGTCCGACTCCCAACTTGCTATGTCTGCATTCGGGTACTGGCGCTCAAATGATGCTTTACTAATTAGATCTTCAACGAAGCAGTACCCGGCATCGGACCGGTCCAGCTCAATCGACGCCGGATCCCACTTCACAGAGAACGGGTTGCGGATCGGTTTGACAAAGATATCCAGCTCAAAATCATCCTGACTGCGGTAGTCAGTGACGATGCGCCAGTGCCCCAGCCCGCCCTCAACCGCGCACTCATAGGCGATGTCGTAAGCCTGATCTGCATTGCTGCGCGCCTCGATGTCGCGGCAAATGCCGTTCATCAGCTCGGCGAGGCCCTTGTCGGACTCTTCCATGCCCCGAACCTTGCCCTGCGGCCGGCCCTGGCGCATCTCGTTGATGACTTGGCGGCAGTGCGTCTCCAGCTTCGGAAACTCATAGGTCGGGCGGTCGCCGCGGCGTGCCTTTAGTTTCTGGTCCCACTGCTCGCCCGGCACATTGACGAAACGGCGGTCTGCCTCGGCCTCTTCATAGGACGTGGACACGGCATCGCAGGCAAGCGCGTACCGGCGGCGCATTTCCGTCAGCTGATTGTCGCGCTCATTTGCCATCAGTAATCCGTCGTGTAGGACAGCAGCGCCGACAGGTCGGGTGCGTCGTGATTGGTGCTCTGGAAGTCCACCGCCATTAGCCCGAAGGCGTCGGCGCCATGGCTCGCCCAGTCGTGGTTCGGGCCGAGGCCGATACCGCGCTTCTCATCCCGCTTCTCGTGATACCAGCCGAGGGCATCGCGGCCAGCCTCGGTGCCATCGGCATCGAAACGAACCGAAGGCATCACGCGCCGGGTCGTCTCGATGCGCGTCATGGCAGCGCCTGCGCCCATGTTTGGGATCACCCGCACATCGAACTCAGCGGCTCGCAGCGCGCTCTCATAGCTGACCGAATAGACCTTGTCGTGGTTGGCGCCGTCGTGCGGCAGAACGCACTGGGCGCGCTCGTAGCCGTTACGCCGCAGCCACTCAATGTGGACCGCAAGCGGCTGGCCAACGGCCTCGTAATACCGCAGCACCCGGATTTCCCGCCCGATGAACTGGACGATCCAGATAGCGCAGGCATCAGCTTTGGCGCCGGTGCCGCCGATGTCCCAGTAAGCCCGGGTTGTCATCAGCGGGTCGGCGGCGAGGAAGCCGATGCGGTTCTCGTCCTTGGCCTTTGCCAGTGCCTCGGCGTAATAGGCGCCACTCAGCGTGGTGACATAGTCGCCATTCCAAATGTGCCCGTACTGATCCGGCTCGATGCGCAGCGTGTCCAGCCGCTCCTGCTCCAGCTCAGCGGTGAACCATGGGTTGTCCTGCCAGTTGGCCCGCACCACCGATGAGCCGGTTGGAACCTCCTTGCCTCGTAGCAGCACGTCCAGCGGGTCAGTCTTGCGGCGCGGGTTCCAGCTGAACCACAGCTCCGAGCCAGTGGCGCGAAGCGTCGGGCGAAGCAGGCTCAGCGAGCGAGCCGTGGCCGTCTGTGCTTCCTCCCACCATGCCCGCTTGTAGCCTTCCAGCGACTTCACCGAATCGGCGGTGTAGTCGTTCATGCCCTTGAAGATGATCAGCCCGTCGCCAGGCGTCTGGATCAGGTCGCGATAGACCTTGAACCCCTGTGCCTGGCCGAGCTTGTAGTGCGACAGCTTGGCTTCCAGAAGCGCCTTGGACGACTGCGCCAGATCCTTCTGCACCTCGCGGATGCAGATCGACCGCAAGCCCTCGCCACCCGAAGCCCCCGGGGTTGCCAGCGAGTCTTCCAGCAGTAGGCCGGCGAAGAAGTGCGACTTGCCAGAGCCTCGCCCACCCCATGCGCCCTTGTAGCGCGCTGGCTGCAGTAGCGGCTCGAATACCTCAGCTGTCTCGATCTGCAGGACGGACAATGCGCCGCTCCACTACCGTGACAGACGATTCGATGGGGCCGCCGCCTGGGCCGCTGACTTCCTGCTGCACCTTGTCGCCGTACTTCTTGGGCCGCAGCTTGCCGGCGTACCACTTGCGGGCATCGATGCGCAGGCGGGAGCGCTCAACCATGTCGCCGGTCGTGCGCTCGACCACCTTGCCCTTCGCGTCCTTCTTGACCTTCTCGCCGATCACCGCCGTATCGGCAATGTCGATGATCTCGTCGGCCAGCGTGTCAGCCTGCTCGTCCCTTGCGTGCGCGTACTGGTCGCGGAAGGTCTCGTTCTCTGCCAGCCAACGGAACACCGTGGAACGGTTCGGCATCTTTGCCGTGGAACATATCGTCCGCAGGCTCTTGCCATTGGCCAGCTGCTCGCAGATATCGTCCGCCAGCTTCTGGCTGTACTTGCTCGGCCGACCCATTACAGCCCCCTGTCAGCCTTGATCACGGCTTGGCAGGCTGCGAGCTGGTCGTCGGCGTCTCGGCCGATTCGAACAATTCGGCCCGCAGCCTCTTCTCTGCTTGCGGCAAGCGCATCACGTTCGACGGTGCTGGCGACGGCCTGGGACAGTAATCGGGTTTCACAGCCGGCCCACTCTTGCCGCAGGCGGACATTGCCATTGCGCAGATCAGCAACAACAGCAGCAGGGACGGCCTCGGCCGCTTCCCGGTCTTCTTCATGCTTAGCTCCGATAGTGGCCAGTGCCTGGCCCTGGGATTGCTCGACGGCCCGAGCGACCTGCACTGCCTCCACCTGCCCGGCCAGCGCTTTGGCCTCCTGCCGGCTCTCGGCCAAGTCGGCGGAGCGGTCACGCCACTCGCGGCCCAGCAGGCAGCCGGCGAGGAACAGGCCAATGCCGGCGAGGATGTGCGCGCGGGTGATCACTGGGGCACCTCGATGTGATGCTTCTTCAGCTCGAACTCCAGCCGCATGATCCTCATGGTCAGCTCGTAGACCTTGGACTCTGCTGACCGACGCTCGCGGCGTTCTTCGTCCAGGCCGGACTCAAGGGCCTGCAGGCGGGTCTCTTGCGCGTTCATTCGATCCGCCTGTTGCTGGACGAGCGCGTTGTAGTTCCGCCCCTCTGTCGACACGAACCGGTCCCACAGGAACTTCCCAAGCAGGGCAATGGCGCCACCAGCCGCCACGTCGGTACCGGTCATATCCATCAAGCGAACACCTTCAGGGCCGCCGCGTACCGAGCATTGCGATCAGCCGCGCCGTTCTGTCCGCCGTTGATGCGGGTGGTGATCTTCCGGAAGTCGCCAACGTCGGCCAGGTCGTTGAGGCCGCGAGCCGCCCAGAACGCCCCGGCGGCGAATGCGCCCCACTTCGGGTCAGCAAGCAGGTCCGGAGACAGTTCGAAGTCCGGCACCTGCCGCCCCATCTCCCGCAACTCGTCGCGGATGGCTGCGTAGTTCGCCCGGCCGGTGTTCTGGATCGGCCCCCGTCCGCGAAACCGCCAGCCGTCGCCGCTGGCCTTGTCTCCATTGCCCATGCGGTTGGCATAGACGTGGTTGGCGATCAGCTCTGGCTTGCGTGCCATGGCCTCTGCCTCAGCACGGGTGACCCTGTTGGGCCACGTCGCCAACAGGCCAGAGGCCGAGTAATTCAGGTTCTCCACCACCCGGGTCAGGCTCGCGGACTCATGCCCAAGTTGGGCCAAGAAGGCTGCAAGGCGCTTAGGGGTGACGATCTCGAAAGCGCTGCAGGCATCCCGCAGCGGCCATTCCCAGCGCGCAGCAGTGGAAGCATGGCAACCCACCGCCAGCTCAATTTGTCGGGCGGTTGGAAGCATTTCGTTCTCCGGAAACGAAGAAGCCCCGGCTTTAGGCCAGGGCTTCGGAGACATTTATTGACAGTCGCAGAATCAGACCATTCGGTGACGTCACTGTCAAGCGGCGGCGGCCTGTGCACCTCGCGCCCATTCAACTCCTTTGGCCAGCTCGTACCGGTATTGCCGCAGCGTCAGCGCCCCGCCGTACTTCTCCGCAACCATCCGCGCCTTGACCGCCTGACTGGCCGACACGGTGTACTCGGTGTGCACGATCAGCCCTCGCAGCGGGTTCTGCCGCATCATCGCCGCAATCGCTGACTCCACCCAGCGCAGGTTGTCGGGAATGCCCACGTCCACCGCGATCTCCGGGTTGTCGTGCGGCTGGTCGGCATTATTGGTCGACCGGATCGGATCCACCGCCCACGTCGGCAGGATGTGCATCGCATCCACCCCGCTGCGCCTGGCCATGAACTGCCGACGGCCGGAGCCGTCCCGCCCAACCAGATGCCGCAGCGCCCGTTCCTTGGTGCCAGGGGCAAAGCCCCTCGCCTTGTCGAGGACGTGCACGCTGCGGTCTGCGTGGGACAGCGCGTAGCGGTTGGCTTGGGCATGCCCCCATGCGCGCAGCGCCAGCACCATTGGATCTTCATTGCGCATCGCGCAGCTCCTCGAACACGTCATCGTCCAGCCGGAACGCCGGCAGCTTGTTGTCTATCGCGCAGGCGCCCTGCCGGTCCGGCTGCTTCTTGCAATGGAACGCCCCGTCCGTCAGCTCCCGAAACTGGCACACCGAGCACCGGCCCAGGCGGCGCACCCGGGCCTTGTAGCGCTTCCACATGCGGTCGGTGCTCAAGCGGCAGCTCCATCCAGCAGCGACGGTGCAGCGGCGATGAACTTGATCTCGACCTCGACCCGCGCGCCCTTCTCGTCCGGTTCCATCCGCTCCTGCAGGATGCGGCGGTGCTTCTTGTCGTCCACCCAGGCCACGCCGTTGAGGGCATCGGAGAGCACCTTCTCGCAGTTGCCCAGATCGATGCACTGGACCGTGTCGTCCCAGGTGTACGGGTCCTTGCGTGCGCGCTTCGCCCAGTCCTGCGGCCGGTGCGGATACAGGCGGATGGTCAGGTGTACCCGCCCGGCGTGCGGCTGACGGATGCCGGCGGCGCGAGCGATGGCTGCCACGGCGGCCTTGTACTGCTTGGCCTCATCGGTCACATAGGTCATGGCCAGCGGCCTCGGCTTCTTGGGGATCACTCGCGTGGCCCAATAGCGATTACTTGAAATCGGGTAAGGCAGCACAAGCATGATCATTTCATACGCTCCTGGTTCATTCGCTGCTCCCGATGTGTTGCCCAACGGCAATTGGACGGCTCGTAATTTCCATTGCCATCGATCCGATCCAACGTCATCCCCTCAGGACGCACGCCCATGTCTTCTAGAAAATTCTCGAATGCTGCCCAGCGTTCACACACCCTCACGCCCTTGCCGCCATAGCGCGCGTACTCATCAGCCTTCGGGTTTGAGCAACGCGCCTTCATCGCGCACCAGCTGTTGTGGGTCTTAGTTCTGCGCATGCCGTGGGTCGGTCGCTTTCCACGTGCGCAGCCACATGAGGTTGTGTGTCCACTTGTGAGACGGAACAGCGCGGCGACGTGCTTTTTCCCGCACTCACACAGGCAGAGCCACTGCGTACGGCCGAACCGATCGTTCTGGCTTCGCTCCAAAACCGTCAGTCGTCCGAACTTGGCGCTGATCGGGTACGGAAGGATCAGGGTGATCATGCCGCCTCCTCAACTGGGCCGATGTACCGCAGCTTTTGCTCCCCGCAGTAGCGACGGAAGGCCTGTTCGTGCAACTCACCGGCTTTCAGTTCAGTGCTGTGACCGACCATCCCGCCCTTCCATGATCCCTTGCGGGACCCAACCTCAGAGCTGAACTCGATCTCCAAGCAGCGCTTTACCTGCGGGGCGACGAAGTGGCGTAGCCAGCGAAACCACTTGATTCCCTTCTGCCACTCCCGTTCCTCTATACGGCAATCAGCCCGAATCACCTCGCCATCGAAGTCAGCGAACTGAAACGATGCCCTCGGAACCGCATCCCGCTCATCGAGCGAGCGTCGAAGATCCTTAGCGAAGTCGATCAGCCATTCCCCCGCCAAACCGTAGCCGCTATGGCGAACATGCTCCCACTGCTTCCAAGGCAGGAAGCAGGAGATCCTCTTCGGATTCTCGGAATTGATGTCGTCACGACCGTAGTGCAAGTTGAGGTGATCGCCAAAGTTCAGCTGAATTCCGAACCTGCGGCGCTCAATCTTCCAGTACCAATCGCGACCAAGGCGCTGCACAGTCGCCGCGTCCCATGAGGGTGCCGGCACCTTGTAGCGGAACGGTTTCACGATCTCCGGCAAAGTAATCCAGATCGACTTTCCAAAGCCGCTGATAATCAGCTTGCAGCCTGGATATTCCTCGTCACTTGTCATAAACACGACGCCAATACTGTGTGCGTCAGAATGGATCTCGATCTTGTTGGCTCTGCTCACTTGTGGGCTCCGCTGTAGGGGATCTGTTCTTGATTGAGCCGGCGCAGGGTCACGTTCAGCGCGGCGAGTTCGTCCATCTTCATGACCGTCCACATGCGCTTCTGGCCGTGCCAGCCGTTGAAGCTGCCCTGGTGGCAGTCCTTGCACAGCGCGACGGTCGTGTAGTGCTGGCCCTGGTTGATGTGGTGGGCGTCACTGGGCGGCGGGGCATCGCATACGCTGCAGGGGAGCCACTTCACGGCCTCCATGTGCGCAGACTCGGCCGGGGTGATGGCCTTGGCGTTCTTGGTGCGCATCACTCCACCTCCGGCGGCGGTGGCATCGGCAGCCAGTGAGTAGGCTGGAACCCATTGGTCCGGTAGCTTTCAGCGCCGAACGTGCGAGGGCAGCTGAACTCCTGAAACTCAACGTCCATAAAGCCGTCGTCGTGCCCCATGTAGTCCGAGCCATCCTCATAACCCTCGAACCATCGGCCGGGGGTGCTGATCGGCATGCGGTCGTCGGCCTCATCGCCGGCGCGACCGAGCAAAATCAACGTCCCGTCCCTCGGCGCAGTAGAGATGGGCTGCCATTGCGGCTTCAGGGCCACAACGATCAGGGCAATCTCTGCCTCCTGGCCCGCGCGAATGGGCAGCAGGCACATTGCCTTCAGCAGCTCTAGCGCGCGCTTCTTGATGACGTCCATCACGCAACCCTCCTGACTTCCTCGGCCATCTGTTGATCGCGCACCGGTGCGACGTCCCGCAGCCTCACATCGTTGTCGATGGCCCACGCCTGGGCAAAGGTGATCAGGTCAGCCATGTCGCCGATGGACATGGTCCGGGTCTGCACGGCCAGGTTCACGACACTGGCGCCGTCCAGCGATGGGACAAGGTCACCCTGCTGCCGGTTCTCGCTGCGCGCCCATGCGTCGACCAGCAGACGCTTCCAGCCCTCTTTGTCGATCCAGCGCCCGGCCCACTGCCGCTGACGTGCGATGTCCTCGCAGATCGCGTGCAGCATGGCGTTCTGCTCCAGGCTGCGGGTGGACTTGCATTCCTTGACGTCGACGCGGACCGCCTTGCCGGCATCGATGAACTGGCAGGCGAAGCGCCACACCTCGATCATGCGTTCGCGTGCGTTGCTGGTGTTGAGGATGAAGGGGGTCATTGGTCGTCACCCGCCCTTGCCGATGCTGCGGTGGTGTGGACGGGAACGCTGCGCGCGCGGCGCGGTGCCGGCGGCTGGTCCAGGTGCTCAGGCTGCAGCTCTGGATCAAGGAAGCGCATGGTCTTGCCGTCGAAACCGAGGCCGAAACCGCCGCAAGGCCCGTGCCGATTCTTCTCGACGTTGAGCTCAGCCTTGGTTGGATCGCCGTTTTCGCGGTCGTAGACGCAATGGCGGTACAGGAACGCGATGATGTCCGCTTCTCGCGTGGCCTCGTCACTGTTTGCGATGTCACCCAAGTTCGGCCGCTTACTGCCGTTGCGGGTGTCCACGTCAGCCTTGACCTGCGCCAGCACCACGACAGGAATATCCAGATCCCGCGCCAGCGTCTTCAGGGTGCGGGCCACCTCGCCCACTTCCTCGGCCCGGCTGTTTGACCGCGGCACGCGGATGCGCTGCAGGTAGTCCACCCACGCAATGCGGATGCCGTGCTCCTGCTTCCAACGGCGGATAGTGCGGACAACCTCATCCAACGTCGGTGCACTGCGGTCGTAGATGAAAACACTGCGGCCGATGAGCTTACGCATGCCGGCGCTGAGCTGCGGCCATTCCTCGGCGGTGAAGTCGCCACTGCGCAGCTTCTCGGCAGCCACACCTGATTCGCCCGAGATACCGCGCGACGCCAACTGCCTGGCCGACTGCTCGCCAGATATGATTCCCACCGGGATGCCGATGCCGCCCTGGTGGAAGGCGCAGTTCACCAGCAAGGCGGTCTTGCCCATCGAGGGGCGAGCGCCGATGAAGATCAGATCGCCCCCATGGGAGCCACCCAGCCGCTTGTCCAGCCGGGTGAAGCCATACGGCACACCACGCACCTCGCCCTTGTGCGCATAGGCGTCCTCGGCATCGCGCCAAGCCTCACCGAGCGCTTGCTCCAGCGTGTGCTCGTAGCCCATGCGGGTCTTGGTCAGCTGCATCAGCTCGCGGATGGCGTCATCCAGAATCGTTACGGATTCCTCGCCTTCCGGGTTCATGCACTTGCCGATCAGGGTGTCGCTGATGTCGATAGCGCGCCGCATGGCCGCCCGTTCGCGGATCAGCGCGGCGTGCTCGGAAACGCTGGCAACGGTGTAGCCGTTGGACTGCAGCTCGATCAGGTAAGCGCCGTCCATGCGGTTGCCAAGCCCTTGCGCCACCAACCACTCGCCGAGGTAAATGGAATCGCACGGCTTGCCGCTGGCTTCGAGCTTCAGCATCTCGCCCCACAGCACCGCATGGTCGCGGCGGAAAAAGTCGCCCGGCTCCAGGTTTGCGCGTCCAATGGCCTCGGGGTAGTTCATGCAGCCGCCGAGCACGTACTGCTCAGACTCGATGGCTGTCGGCAGGGAGCGGTCGCGCTGGAAATGTTCGCGTGGCACGGCCATCAGAGCATCTCCCGGCCATCGTGAGCCGAGTCGGACAGCGACTGCTGGGAGCTACGCTGCCCGCCCTCGCGTGCAAGCCAGTCAGCGCGAATCGCTGCCCAGCCACGTTCGCAGCACAGGCGGATCGCGGATTCCAGCGACAACCCAGCTTTGCCCGCCTCGCGTTCCAGGCCTGCAACCGCTGTTCCCGTCAGCGGGAGTTTCTTTTCCTTCCGGACTGCCACGAAGTCGGAAACCAGGTCAGCAGGCAGACCCGGAAGCAATTTGATGGCCTCCTCCACTGCCGCACTATGACGGTTGCTTCTGACGGTTCTTGATGGTTTATGACGGTTAGTGTCCGCCTGGCGGACTGGTATGGTTCGCGAGGCGGACTGGTTGGTTCGCGAGGCGGACTGGTTTGAGTCCGGGAGGCGGACTGGTTCGGCAGGTGGACTGGTTCGGGAGGCGAACTGGTTTACCGCATTCAGATCGACCGTGTAGGACGTGTGCCGACCATTGCTCCGGTCCGCAACAACCAGGCCCTCATCCTCCAGCCAGCGGATGGCGGCGATCACTGCCGTCCTGCCAAAACAGGTGCGCTCACAGATTTTCGTCAGCGACGGCCAGGCCACGCCCTGATCGTTGGCGTTGTCGGCCAGCGATACCAGTACTGCCTTGGGCGTTGGAGGCATCTGCAGCGGCCAGCAGAGGGACATGACCATCGTGCTCATTGGTCACCCCCAAAAATTCGCTGGTGAAGTTCAGCCTCCAAGAGCGCGACCTGCTCGGGCGACCTGGCCAGTGCGGCTGCCTTGTATTCGTCATACAACCGGCGTGTTTCCGCCTTATCGCCAGCGGCCTGCGCCTCTCGTACAAGCTGCGCCAGCACCGCTATCCGCTCTTCACGCAATTCATCGCTACGGTTGCTCATGCCGCAGTCCTCCCCGTCAGTGCTTCGGACAGGATCTTGCTGCGGGTGCGCTCAGCCTCCAGCTGCTCGGTCAGCTCCCGCACCTTGCGCTCGGTCTCCGACTCCAGCGGGCGAACGCTGGCTGGGTCCAGGCCCATCTGAATCAGGAGCCAGGACAGCGGTGCAGAATTGCCGCAACGGAGCATCAGGCGCACCAGCTGCTCGCCGCTGGGCGAGTTGGTGCCGGTCTTGCAACGGGACCACACGGCGTCCTGCATGCCGATCTCGGCCGCGATGGCCTTGTCCTGCAGGCCGCTCTTGCTGGCGCAGTACGTCAGCACCGCGCCCCAGTTTTGCTGGCGTGCCACGTCGGCCAGGTCAACGCTGGTCGGGTGTCCACGCATGGGTAGATCAAGCTGGGTTGTCATGATTGATTCGCTTTGATCAACGCCCGGAGGGCGAAATAAAGGCTCAGCCCCGAAGGACCGAGCCAGTGGATTCAGGAAGAACGAACGCGCCGAACGTCGTGACGCTTCAGCGGATGTGCGGCCGGATCTACGTGATCAGCCGCCGTGGTGATCGGGTGAAAGCGCGACTTGTAGAGCCGCGAAAACGGGAGCGCCCCACCCTGCCCGGCGTCGTTGTGCCGTTCCCGGGGCGCTGAAATGGATATGATCGGCAGCGCGGAATTCACCGCGAAGTTCAAGGAATGTCGTAATGGCAAAGAACGAAAAGACCAGTCCCACCGTCGCATCGAAGGCGTCGGCGATCCTGAGCAACCCGAAAAGCACGCCGGCACAGAAATCGGTGGCAGGCTCAGCCCTGACGCAAGCGCCGAACAAGCCGAAGAAGAAGTAAGCCGCCTCACAGCAATTCCCTCAGCGACAAGAGGGCACGCCGAGGAATGGTTATCTCCCCGGCCCGCTGGGGGTCGGCTTCCGGCCCCCAGCTCCCTGCAATCGTCACCACATCCGTGGACACGGCCATGAGCAGCCCTGCCGATTTGCAGCGCAGCACGTCCGTCTCCGGTTCGCCACGAATCCAGCCGTGCGGCATCGTGGAGTCTTCCCACTCAGCCAAAACGATCTTCCCGACAAGGCGAGCATGCTTGCCGGCCATCTCAGGCCGCCTCCCCTTCGGGGGCTGGGGTCGAGTACGATTTGCCAATGAATTCAGAGCAAATGACATTGCTGCTGGTAAAGCGCCTCTCGGTGCTTGTGGACTGGCTGATCATTTGGAATCTCCACGCAGCCCTTTTGGGGCTTGCTCTGTGGTGGTGGCAGGTATCACCCCAAGACGCCGCAGGTGCGCTTCGACAACTTGCTCAATCTCAGAGCGCCGCTCTTCTTGGGCTTGCTGGGATATCTGGCGCAACAGTTCTTGGAATTTGGCTTCGTGGCTGCTTTCTGCTGACCAGAAAATTGACCACGCGCTTCGTATGGCAGCCCATACACGCACTGGTAGCGCGCGGCGGCGATTAAGCGGCATCTGCAGCCTCCTTCGCGGGGGCTGGGGTAAAAAGGTCGGGCCGCATGGCCTGAAGCTGCCACTGGCGAGCCTCCGGAATTGCTTTGTCTGCGGGCCACTGCCCAACCGCCCAGCGCCCAATCCCAAGCAGCGCAGCCAGTCCGGCATCCGTTTCAATCTTGAGGGCGGCTTTCACCGCAGCTTTGGTCATGTCCATGACCGCTGAGTCTAGTTATCTAGACTTTACTGTCAAGCGCTCTAGCCTGAATTCAGCCTATTTTTCTAGTTCTATGGACACTATGGCTGAACGCGTTAAGCGCGCCCTCGAACTTCGAGGAATGACCCCTTCCGACCTGATCGCCAAAAAGGTGCTCAGCAAGGCCGGCGTGTACTTCATCCTCGACGGCACCACAAAGGCCGACAAGATCCGCGCCACCACCATCGACAAGCTGAGTCGAGTCCTTGGAGTCAGCGGGGAATGGATTCAGTACGGCAAAGGTCCGATGGAGGTGCAGACCACCCATGCAGCCAATGACGACGACTATACGGACGTGATCGGCTACTCGCAGGCCGTTGGCCTTGGTGCTGCTGGATCGGAGGCTGTGGACTACGCCGAGACGCACAGCCTGAAGTTCAAGAAGTCCAGCCTACGCAGGCGCGGCATCTTGAACCGGCCGTTGGCCGTCTACTACGGCAAGGGCGACAGCATGGAGCCGGCCATCGAGGATGGCGACGCCATCCTGTTCGATACCAGCGACACACGCGTCGCAGACGGCGTGCTTTACGTCATCCAGGTGGATGGCATGGCCAACCCCGAGTACTACGTGAAGCGGGCCATGGTGCTTGATACAGGCGTGTACTTCGCCAGCGACAACCCAGCTGGCGACCACAACTGGAAGAAGCCGAAGGCTATGGACTCGAAGAAGCACCCGATCACGGTCGTTGGCCGTGTCCACTGGATAGGTGGTTGGGCTGATTAAACGGATTTACAGGGGGAATTAATGACAACGAACGTTGTAGTTGCCACTTATCACGGCGTGGTGCTCGGTTGCGATTCGCTTTCCAGTGCCGTTGAGCGGGCCTATTTCCCATTCCGAACACCAGACGCACTGGCACGCGATGCTGACGGAAACATGATGTTTGACGGAAGTGGGCGCCCACTACTTGTCTACTCGGATGAGAATTTTGTACTCACCCCCACCAACGTGATGGGCGGCGTCCAGAAGATGTTTGTCCTGTTCGAAGCTGGCGCGGAAGACGATATTGAATGCTCCGTGGCAGCTACAACTTCAGGACTGGGAACGCTAAACGGCGTGGTGATTGCCGAGATTGCTGCTAAATTCCGGCGGCACGCCAAAGCTTCTGGTAAGGCCTACGAAAACGCATTAGAGGTCATCGAAGACTTTGTGGCCTACGTGCGCCCACTCTGGGAGCTTGCAGTCGGTTTCTCGGAAGTTGATGAGCCGATGCGACGGTTCTTTAGCGATCTTCAGTTTCTTGTTTCTGGCTACGGCCCCAAGGACGAATATACGAAGGTTTTCCGGGTAAGCATCGCAAACGAGTTCATGTTCGAGCAGTTTCCAGGTTCGCCCCATTGCGGCGCATCATGGGCGGGGCAAGCGGACGCCATTGCGAGCCTGGTCAATGGCATTAGCCCAAACGCGGAAGGCGCCCTTAGCAGGGAAATCGCTACGGCATTGGAGCATCAAAGGGAGGCGGTGGTGCTTCAGGTGCTGGATCGCTTACGCCAACAGGGCGTGGATATTCCAGAGCCATTCGAAGCGCAAATCACCACGGAGGCCCCGACTGAGCTGCCCTGGCTTAGAGGTGCCCCTCCAATGGACTGGGCAAACCTCCCCGTTCAGTCGGCAGTGGATCTTGTATCAACACTGGTTAACGCTGAATCTGCTATACAGAAGTTCGCCATAGGGATTCCGACGGTTGGCGGCCGTACAAGAATTGGCCTCATGCGGCGTGGCATGCCTTTTGCTTTCTTGAATGAACCAGAAATCATCCACCACCATGTGGGATACAACCATGACGCGTAACCACCTCAACTGCCAAAGTGCGCCCTATGTAGCAGGTGTGCCGCACCGCATCATGGCACCCGAGGCCAATGGACAGGCTGGGAAGACCACGGTAGCGCAGCCTCCAAAGACCGTCTCTTTTCATCTACGCGTGAGCAATGGGAGCGTCACCCTGACCAAGGTGCCTCAGAAGAATCGCTGATCCTGATCAAGCGCACCTGACTAGCTGGCAACCAAGCCCCGCTCGAGCGGGGTTTTTCGTAGGGAAATCCCTACGCCGCGCAGCGGGGTGCGGCGATGGCTCCGGAGCCGGTGCGGCAGGACGATAGGGCATCCCATATCGTCGGCGGTGTCCTGTGACCTACTCTGCCATGCGCACAAAGTTCGATGCCCTGGCGCTCGATATCTTCGAGAACGGCCCAACCATGCTGCACGCTGAGCTGATCGCGCGCGTCCAAGAGCTATCCGGCCTTGCTCTGCAAACGATTGCTGCAGCCAAGGATCTTGAGGATTCGCAGAGTATCGCCAGCTCGATCTGCAGGGTCCTGCATCGCGCCTACAGCCTGGCCAGCGCCGCCGAGCAGGCAAGCCACCTGCGGCAGCGGTTCCCGCACAGCAAAATGTCGGAGCTGAGCGCCGGCTTCTGAGTCCAGTTCAGTCCGATCTCCTGACCCGCCGCCCGGCGGGTTTTTGTTGGGCGGGGTTGGGGCCTGAATCAAAACTAGACCGTTCAGAAAGAAATTGCCCGGCTTTTGTCTAGAGTGCTTGACTTGATAGTCTAGTTCGCTAGACTTACCCCGTCGGCCCACCCGGGCCATCCACGGGGCAAGGCTCATGGCTTTCCAGCTCTCCAGCGACCGCCAGCACTCAGCGGCTCGCCAGTACGACCACCAGGAAGACCCGGCGATCACCCGCCGCGAGGCTGCAGAAGCCGTCCAGACCGCCAAGGCTCCGCTGCTCGCCAGCCCTGCCCTGTTCTCGGAGCTGCTGGGCGACCTAACCACCTCTGATCACGAAGCCATGGCCGCCGCGCTGGATTCCGGCGACGCCATCGAGTTCGCCCGGCTGTTCACTGAGGCCCGCGAGAACTTCGCTGATGCGCTGATCGACAACCGCCTTGATGACCAGCCGTGGCTGTCGCGCGGTGCTGCTGCCGAGCAGCTGACGAGGATCTACGCATGAGCGCCAACAAGCACACGCCGATGGTTGTTGCTGCCGCTCGTGCGCTTTGCCGCCGAGACTCCGACCTCTGCAACGTGGACTTCGACGACAACTGGAAGCTCTACGGTGATGGCTTCTTGATGGACGCGCAGGTGGCGCTTGAATCTGTCGCCGCGCCGGAGCTGCTGGAGGCGCTGATCAGACTTGAAGCTGAGCTGGTTGAGGACAAGTACAGCGAAGAGTACGAGCCTTCTCCGTTCGAGAACTTGGCAGTCGCCCGCGCCGCCATCGCCAAAGCAACAGGGGGTGCGGCATGAGCGGGGTGAATGTGCTGGCGGTGATGGAATCCCATACCAGCGGAGCGTGGCATCACGAGCTTGAAACTCGCGGCTACCAATCGGCGGGGCTAGGCAAGATCACAACTGACGGCGAACAAGCCCGCGCAGCCGTCGCCGAGCTGATTGAGGCGCTCACGTCCGCTGTCGCCGTGATCGAAGACTACTTGGACTACGAGCACAACGGCGACCCATGGGTTGAGGATGCCCGGTTGATGGGGGAGATGGACATTAACGACTACAAGCGCGACGGCAGGCTTGATGCGGCCCGAACCGCCCTCTCCCGCGTGCGAGGTGCCGCATGAGCAGCAAACCGCATGTTTGCCCTGTTTGTGGCGATAAGCCGAAGCCTATGCGCCGCTGGCATGACAAGGAAAATCGCTCCTTCAACCATCTCAAGTGGCAGGTTGAGTGCAAGCGAGGTTGCGTTAGATCCATGGGCGGCTACAGGGCTGAGGCAGTGGCCCTCTACAACGCAGGCGTGGCGGACAAGCGTAATTCGCTCTCCGCGACCACTGAAGTGCCAAAGCCACGAATGACGCTCAAGCGATTCCTGAGGCTGATCTGGAATGGCGAAAGAGGCACCGCATGAAACCGCACCCGACCGAAACGCCGCGCTACTCGGAATGGATGACAGCCGGGTGGGTAATCGTCGCAGCAGCAATCGTTCTCTACGCGCCGCTGCGTCTTCTGCAACTTGCTGGGGGTTTGTGATGAACAAGGACAACGCTAAGGACTACCTGCCGCTGGTGCAGGCGCTGGCCGAGGGGAAGGTGATTCAGTCCTGCAACGGTGTTGGTGACTGGCGGGACATTAATGGCCGTGTAGATTTCCTGATGCCGCCTGCGAACTACCGCATCAAGCCCGAGCCGAAAGAGATTTGGGCTAACAGATACCCCGGTTGGCGTGAGGGTCCGGCGGAGTATTCATCAAGAAGTGAGGCGAAGCTTCGTGCGGGGAATGGGGCCGTGCAGGTCTGCTACCGCGAGGTCATCGAATGACCCCCAGCATCCCAACCGACGCCGACATAGCAGCAGTGGTGTTCCCGCCGATCAAGGCACCGGACCCGCTGGACTCGATCGAAGCATCCGAAGGCGTGTGCGCGCAGGAGGATGAGTAATGCAGCCGGAGAACAGGGCTTTCGTAATCGTCATTCTGGCGCTTCTCGGAGTCATCACTTCGCTGATCTGCGGATGGCCTGCGGCTCTCGCCGCTGTTGGCGGAATCGTTGCGGTAGCGCTTGCCAAAGGAGAGGGCGAATGATCCGCCTGCTCGTCTACACGACGGCGCTGTTCTTCTTCGCCGACATGCTCCGCAAGGCAGTGAAGGTGCGCGCCGACTCGCTGCTGCTCCCCATCGCCGCCGTGGTGCTGGTGTTCCTGGTGCTGGTCATCAAGCACACCCGCCGGCAGCTGCGCCGCCTTCGCCGCAAGAACGTCGACTTCGTCCGACCGCTCGGTGGCTTCCCGCCGCAGAGCAAGCGCGACATCCGCTGATTTTCCGCAGTACCCCGACCATCAAGGAATGACCGTGAAGATAGAGATCAAGAATCGCTGGACGGGCAACGTCCAGTACAGCTGCGAACTGTCGGCCGAAGTTGCTGGCCAGTCTTATGGCTTGCAGCTTGGGTTTGCCGTGAAGTCGGCAGTGGCTGGCGGTGCCGTCCTGCGCGGTGCCGTCCTGAGCGATGCCGACCTGCGCGATGCCGACCTGCGCGGTGCCGACCTGCGCGATGCCGTCCTGCGCGGTGCCGACCTGCGCGATGCCGTCCTGCGCGGTGCCGACCTGCGCGATGCCGTCCTGCGCGGTGCCGACCTGCGCGGTGCCGACCTGCGCGGTGCCGACCTGCGCGGTGCCGTCCTGCGCGGTGCCGACCTGAGCGATGCCGTCCTGAGCGATGCCGTCCTGAGCGATGCCGACGGCACTGCCTGCCCCGTCGTCATCCCGAACATTCATCAGGTTGTCTACGCCGCTGTTTCCGAACCCATGGCACTGGATATGGGTAGCTGGCACAGCTGCGACACCACGCATTGTCGCGCCGGCTGGGTCACACACCTGGCTGGCGCTGGCGGCCGCGCCCTGGAATATGCATTCGGCACCTCCGCTGCCGCAGCCCTGATCTACATGGCCAGTGATCCGAAGCTGGAGCGCATCCCGGACTTCTACTGCGGCAACAGCGAGGCGCTGGAAGACATGCGTCGTCTCGCCGAGGCAGAAGCGGCTGTAGCCCAAGAGTGATTTCCCGCCGGCGCGGCCGGCCTTACCGAGGCAGTACCCATGCTCCAGACCGACAAGGCCATCGCAAAGATTGCCTCCTTCAACCCTCGCGCTGAGAAGCACGGCGAGGACAACAAGCTGGCCGCCGATATCAAGGTGCGGATGAGCATCGGCAACAGCGTGCTGGACCAGTTCCACCCGGACCTGCGCGCAGCGCTGTACCGCAAGGCAGGGCCCGGCGAGCAGCAGGACCTGATCGATGGCGAGAACGGTCTGGTGGCGGTGAAGTTCCCGCGCATGGGCGCCCTTCGCTGGGATGAGGAATTCCCCGGCTACGAAGTGGCCATCCATAGCCTGCTCGGCCTGGTCGAGCCGCAGGAGCTGGTCGACGTGACCCTGAAGAAGTTCGCGTTTGAGCCCATCGAGGGCGGCAGCGTGGCGCTGACCTTCAGCATCGTGTTCCACCCCGACAAGTCCGAAGCCGGCGCCCTGTGCGCGCTGATCCAGGAAGAAGTCGAGCTGACCCTGACGCCGCCCAAAGCGCAGGCCCAGCAGCAGGAAGACCTGGCCGACGCGGCCTGATCCCCGAATCCGCCCGCCCATCCCCTCGGGCGGTACCGCGGCAACTGGCCTCCCCTCCAGTTCCGCACCCGCGCCGGCCGGGCAATGCCGGCACCTCATTCCCAAGGACAGACTCATGACCGCCCATGCTCCCGAACTGAAAAAGCTGCTGACTGCGGCCTCGCATTTCACCCCCGAAGGCGCCTTCATCGCCGGCGGCGCGCTCACCAGCGTATTCACCGGCCAGGCAATCAACGATGTCGATCTCTACTTCAAGACGCGGGAAGCATTCATCGAGGCTGTGCGGGCTGCCTACGACGATGGCCTATGGTGTGTTGCCGCTACCGATCGCGCGATCACCTTCACCCGCGGTAACGATGTAGTCCAGCTGATGCACTTCGATTTCTTCGAATCTGCGGAAGCGGTGTTTGATTCCTTCGATTTCACCGTTTGCATGGCGGCCTACGACATCGATACCGAAGCCTTCGCGTTCCACCCGGAGTTCTTCAAGCACGCCAGCCAGCGGCACCTCAGTTTCCACAGCGGTACCCGCTATCCCTTCGGCTCGCTGCTGCGGACGATCAAGTATCGCGAGCGCGGCTACAAGTTCGGCAAAGGTGACCTTCTGCGAATTGCCTTGTGCTGCCACCAGGTGCCGCTGGAATCGTGGGATGACCTTGCTGCAGCCATCGGCGGTCAGTACGGCGAGCGTGTCGCCCTCGACACCGATCAGCCCTTCTCGATCGCTGCTGCAATCGACCTTCTCGTCAACACCGAAGTGACCGTCCCCACTGCTCCCGAAGAAATGCCGGGCAGCGCGGATGAGTTGCTGGTGAAGGTTGGCGTGCTGCCGGGCAACGCGCTCGCGGCCTGACCCAGATAGCACCCCGCACGTAGGGCGCGATCGAGCCTCGTGTGGCCCCGGCGAAAACGGGGCACCTATTCCCACCGCGCCGGCACCGCCGGCAGGAGCTATCCGTGAACGCAGTAGCCACCACCCCGCAACAGGCAGCCGCCCAACAGCTGGCGCCGGTCACCGACGTTACCGCACCGGCATCGATGCTGGCCGTGATCGAGCGCGTGGCCACCGATCCGAACGCCGACATCGACAAGATGGAACGGCTGCTGCAGATGCACGAACGCATGCTGGACCGCGAAGCCGCTTCGGCCTATACCGCAGCGCTGGCCAGCATGCAGCCGCGCTTGCCGTCCATCAAGGAGCGCGGCGCGATCAAGGACCGCTCCGGCAACGTGCAGAGCACCTATGCGCTGTGGGAGGACATCAACGCCGCGATCAAGCCCGTGCTGCAGGAGTTCGGCTTCGCGCTTTCGTTCCGCACCTCTACCGGCCAGGGCATGGTCAAGGTCGTGGGTGTTCTGGCCCACAAGGGCGGCCACAGCGAGCAGACGGAAATCGAATTGCCCGCCGACACCAGCGGTTCGAAGAACGGCGTGCAGTCGGTCGGCTCCAGCGTCAGCTACGGCAAGCGTTACGCCGCCGGTGCGCTGCTGAACCTGACCACCCACGGCGAGGATGACGACGGCCTGCTGGGGGGTCAGAAGCTGGACGACAAGGCCGTGAACTGGATCGACGTGGCCAACGAGTTGGAGCATCCGGAGCAGTACCAGGCCAAGCGCGCCGAGCTGCTGAAGGACTACGGCGGCGCGGCCAATCTGCCCACCGACGTGCGCAACGCCTTCAACCGGGCCAAGGCCCGCGTCACGCCGAGGGATTGACCGTGCGCATCCTCGACATCGAGCAAGGCTCGCCAGAGTGGTACGCCGCGCGCCTGGGCATCCCGACCGCGAGCGAGTTCGGCAGCATCATCACCCCAAAAAAGGGCGAGTACGCAGCAGCGGCAGATACGTACATCAATCAGCTGATCGATGAGCTGATCCGCCCGCAGGCTGCAGAATCGTTCGGCGGCAACCGGCACACCCTGCGGGGCAAGGAGCTGGAGCCGGATGCTCGCGAGTACTACGCCTTCGAACAAGACGTGGTGCCGCAGCAGATCGGCTTCATCCTCAACGATGCCGGCACGCTCGGCTGCAGCCCGGACAGCCTGATCGGCGTCGACGGCGGCCTGGAGATCAAATGCCCTGACGGCCCCACGCACGTGAAATGGGTTCGCGCCGGCGGCATCCCCGACGAGCACAAGCCGCAGGTGCACGGCAGCCTGATCATCACCGGCCGTGCCTGGTGGGACTTTCTTTCGTACTGCCCCGGCTACGAGCCGCTGCTGGTGCGCGTCACGCCCGATGGCTTTACCGAGAAGTTGCAGGGCCACCTCGACCGGTTTGTGCGCGAGTACCACGCAGCGCGGGCCAAGTTTCTGCCGGAGGCCGCATGAGCGAGAAGAAGTTCATTGATGGCCTGATCGTCAAAGCGCCGCGCGACGGTGCGCCGGAATACCTGATTTGCAAGCTGTCGATCAAGCGCGAGGAACTGATCGCGTGGCTGCAGCAGCAGGACGGCGACTGGATCAACGCCGACGTGAAGATTTCACAGGGCGGAAAGTTCTACGCGCAGGTGGACGACTGGAAGCCGGACAGTCAGCGAGGCGGTGGCCACGGTGGTCGACGCGGCGGCCAGGAACAGCGCCAGCGCCAGGCACCACCGGCTCAGCAAGCGCCGCCGCCGATGGATGACTTCGCAGACGACGACATCCCTTTCATTCGCTGGGGTAACCGCTGATGAGCCGCAACCGATTCACCCGCCGCGCGCCAAAGCGCAATCAGGGCTTGAGCTGGGGCCGGTTTCCGACCGACGACGGCTCGGCCGTCGTCTACCGCATCTTCCGCCGCGATCACACCAGCCGGCTGCACTTCGTTGAGCACAAGTTCTTTGTTGAAACCAACCCGTCCGACATCGCCCGCACCCTGCGCCAGGCCAAGCGCCAGCTGCGCGACCGCGTGGACGAGATCGACCTGGAAGCTATGGAGGAAGCAGCATGAGCAACTACACCGCAGCAGACATGAGGACCGCAGCGGCAAGCGGGCATCGCGACGGCTATCAGGCTGGGTACGCGGATGCGGTGAAGGCGGTTGAGGTTGGCAAGCCCGCCGCAGCGCAGGAGGCGGTGGCGTATCTCGACATCGGTGCCGGCGGTTATCTTGACCTCGGCAGCAACCTTCCCGAAGTGCAGCTTTTGGCGTTGCCGAAGGGCCGCCACGCGCTGGGGATCATTGGCACCTATGGCATTGACGGCTATGCACCCGCCCCCGTCGCCGCAGCGCCGGTTGTGGACGTGGCAATCCTGCGCGCACTGGCTGATCGCTTGGCGACTGACCGCAGCTACACCGGTAGCCCCGTCGATGACATTCGTGCGCTGATCGAGCAGCCGACGATTAGCACCCCCGCATCGTCGGCTAATAGCGCCGTCCTGACGAACCCGTACACCGGCCAGCCGCGCGACTACCGCGACGTGGAATCCGATCCTGCCGGAACGCTGATCGTTGAGCCGGGTAAGCCGCTGGAAGCAGCAAGCACCCCCGCAGCGCCGGGGATCGACCTTGCGCAGTTCCGCGAGGCTGTCGAGTTTCAGCGCAATCACTATTCGGCATTTGCTGGCTACACCAATCATCCCAAGTACGCGCGCATTGTCGCCAAGTGCGACCGCCTGCTCGCCCTGATCGACGCCAGCCCCAAGGGCGGCAGCACTGATGCAAAGGATGCTGCGCGCTATCGACACTTGCGGAAATTGACGCCTTATCGATTCAAGAAAATGCAAGACGCAGCAGCAACGGACGCTGGAGATGTTGTGTACTTCCACGCCGACAGGTTCGATGCAGCACTGGATTCGGACATGCAGGCCACCAGCGCCGAGGTGGGGTCGTGAGTCGGCCGCTGATTCAGGGGTGGAGTGCGCCCCCTATGGCAGAGCAGTTCCCTGATCTTCCAAAGGCAGTAACTACTCGTCTGGACGCAATCAATATCGCCATCGTGGAAATGTACGTGGATGACCTTCTGACCGATGCCCAAGTCCGCGCGATCCGAGGGAAGAAGTTCCCGGCCCTAGTTGAGCGCGAGCTTCTGAAGGTGAAGCCCACCAGCCACGGCGCGGAGGTGTCTGATGCGCGTTGAGACCATCGGCAACGCCACGCTGTATCTCGGCGACTGCCGGGAAATACTTCCGACGCTGCCGAAAGTGGACGCGTTAATTACCGATCCTCCCTACGCGATTAGGAACAACTTCGGGGCGCAGAACAAGCTAGACGGAAAGCGGACTCTCCAGTTCTCGTGGGATGGTGCGGGAACCCGTGATGAGACCATTGAGGCCATTGCAGTGGCCGGTGAGCTTGCACAGGCTTTCTTTGTTTTTTGTGGGGCTTCTCAGGTTAGCTTCTTTGAACTTGCACTTGAGGGCCGGTTCACTGTGAAGCCTGCCGTGTGGATAAAGGCTTGCCATCCCCCAGCGATGCCGGGGAACTGGTGGCCCAGCGGTTTTGAGTTTGCTCTATATGGCTACCGTGCAGGCGCTCCATTTAGCGACAGCGACCCAAAGCGCAGGAATGTCTTCTACTCAGATACCTACTGTGCAGGCATTCGCGCAGACGAGAAGGTAGATCACCCAACGCAAAAATGGCTGCCACTTATGGCTGAGATAGTGGCAGCTATTGTTCCTACGGGCGGCGTCTGCCTTGATGCTTTCATGGGCTCTGGTAGCACAGGCGTTGCGTGCATGGACCTTGGCAGGGGATTTATCGGCATCGAGCGCGAACCGAAATATTTCGACATTGCCTGCCGCCGCATCGAGGACGCGCAGAGACAGGGGAGACTGATCGCATGACTGATGACCAGCAGCGCGCCAGGGAGTTGCTGGCGATGTGTTTGGACGAATGGGGCTTCCCGACCGAGGCTAGCAACGTCCGTGATGGGGAGGACCTGGAAAGCTACGAGTGCGATCTAAGGTTGCTGCAGCAACTGCGCGTATTTGGGTTGCTGCGATACCCGAACGAGACCGCCGCCCTGCGCGCCGCGCCGGAGTGGCAGCCAATCGAGACTGCGCCGGAGGGCAGGCTGGTGGTCGTCGGCTGGTTGGACGCGGAAGACTCGCACTACCCAGAGAACTACGAGTTCGACTATCTGGAGGCTGGGCTCTGGGCGAAGCACGAGGATTGCATTGAGCATGCTCACGCAGTCGCGCCGTCCGGCAGCCAGATGCCGAAGGAACAGCCGCCGTACCAATGGTGGCTCGATCTGCCTGCGTTCCCCGCCGCCCGCCCGCAGGGGGTGAAGGATGCATAAGACCTGCACCAAATGCGTCCGCTCCCTGCCGCTGCAGCAGTTCAACCGCGCGGGGAAGCAAGGGCGGTCCAGCGTGTGCGTGCCGTGCACCAACGACATGCGCCGGTTGCGTGTGCCGCTGCCCGACCAGGCGCCTGACATCGAGCAGGTCCGCATCAACAACGCCGCTGCCTTGTGGTTCGGGCCTGTGCGGCCGCAGCCGAGGTATGCGGTATGAGCACCACGGAAGCAATCGACCACATCGCCATCGGCCACGACCTCGCGCGCAAGACCGGCGTGAACCTGGACAAGGCCCGGCCGAAGACCCGCCGCATGTGGGAGGCGCGCGGCTTGGCTGTAATCGCCCTCGCCCGCGGCGATCTGGACGAGGCCACCAAGATCATGGCGCCGTTCGTGAGGAAGCGCCGATGAGCGCCCCGCAGCTATTCCCCAAGCCGGCCAAGCGCATGAAGCAGCCGCCCAAGGACTTCCTGCGCGAGCAGCTTGCCGCGGCCGCAAACGAGATCATCCGGCTCCGCGCCCAGGAGCTAGCCAACGAAGACCGTATCAAGAGCGCCCGCGCGGCGCTGGAAGGAGAAGCCCATGAGCACGGCTGAGAGGTTGCTGACGCTGTCCCAGGCGGCGGAGAGCTCGGGAGTGTCGACCAAGACGCTCAGACGAGCCATCGATGCCGGCGAGCTGGACGCCTCCCGACTGGGGACCAGCGCAAAATCTGATCGTATTCACCCCATCGACCTGAAAATCTGGTGGGCAAAAAGGAAGCTAAGTACATGCCAGTCACCAAGCGTGCCAACGGCCACTATCAAGTCACCGTCTGCTACGGCGGACGAACGTATCGCAAGACTTCTCGGCACTGGAGCCACGCGGACGCGAAAGCCTACGAGCGAAAGTGGCTCGCCTCCGTCAAAGACGTTGCGGCTGGTCGTGAGCCGGAGCGCCTGATCGCCGATGCGCTGGAGAAGTGGTTGCTAGATCACGTGCCGCGCCTGCGGTCAGCGACGAAGACCAAGGCGCACTGCCGGGCGCTGCTTCCCTACATTGCAGGCAGGAAGCTATCCGAGGTTTCGCAGGTGTGGGCGGAGATCAAGGCCGCCGAAATGGACAAGGCGCCGGCAACCGTCAACCACAAGGGCCGAATCCTGCGCCAGATCACGCGCATGGCGTGGCGAGAATGGGGTTGGGTGGAGCGCCCGGCCGCAATCACCCTGCTGCCAGAGAAGGCGCGAGAGGCGTTCCTGACCTCTGCGCAGGTGGAAGCTCTGGCACAGGCCTGCCCCAACCCGCTGGCCGGCGACTATGTGCGCCTGGCCGCATACACCGGCATTCGACGTGGCCACCTGCTCCGCCTGACCAAGCATGAAGTGCAGAACGGCTTTATCCGGCTCGATCGCAGCAGTAAGACATCCACCCTGCAAATGGTGCCGCTGCACCCCAAGGTGCTGGAGATCGCAAAGAGGCTGCCGCTGCCGATCACCGAGGATGGCGTGCGCAGTTCGTGGGAGGCTGCACGTGCGGCGCTGGGAATGGAATCGGTGCGCTGGCACGATCTGCGCCATTCGTGTGCGTCATGGTTGGTGCAGGCTGGCGTTCCGCTGCACACTGTCGCCGAGATCCTGGGCCACACGTCGACTGCCATGACACGGCGCTATGCGCACCTTGCGCCAGAACACCTGGCTGATGCGATGGCGAAATTGGCGTGAGCTGCACAAAAACTGCACAGCCAGTTTTGCGGTAGTGGCAGCACAAATGGCCGAAACCCTTGTGCTGCAATGGTGCCCGGAGCCGGAATCGAACCGGCAAGGCCTTGCGGCCGGCGGATTTTAAGTCCGATGCGTCTACCAGTTTCGCCATCCGGGCATCGCAATAGCGTGCCTGATTGCGGCCCAATTGTGAATCACGAAGATTGGCGGCGGCGCTGAAGCCGCCGTCAGCACGGCCTCAACCGATCGCCCGCGAGTAGCGCGCTGGCTGCTGCGCAGCCTTCAGATAGCGGTCAAAACACATCGCGATCAGGCGCAGCAAGGGCCGGCCCTGCTCGGTGGCTGCGACCACGCCATCGTTGTAACTGGCCAGACCGTCGTCCTGCAGATGGCGCAGGGCAATCAGCTCCTCGGCGAAGTAGATGTCGAAGTCCACGTCATGCCGCCGCGCCAGCGCACGGCCATCCACGCTGCCGTGGCACATCAATTGCTGGATCAGCTCCGCGCGCAGCATGTCGTCGCCATCCAGCTCCAGCCCGCGCCACACCGGCACGCCACCTTCGGCAATCTTCGCCTCCCAATCCTTGAGATCGCGCGGATTCTGGCTGTAGCTGCTGTCGATATGACTGATCGCACTGACCCCCAGCCCCAGCAGGTCGCTGTCAGCGTGGGTGGTATAGCCCATGAAGTTGCGATGCAGGCTGCCTGCACGCTGCGCGCGCGACAGGTCTTCTTCCGGCAACGCGAAATGATCCATGCCGATGTACTGATAACCTGCCGCCGACAGGCGCTCCACCGCCAGCCCCAGCAGCGCGAGCTTCTGCTCCGGATCGGGAAGGTCGTGGTCCAGTATCTGCCGTTGCGCCTTGAACATATGCGGAAGGTGCGCATAGCCGTAGATTGCCAGCCTATCCGGGCGCGCGGCTATCACCGTATCCAGCGTGCGGCCAAACCCGGCAAGCGTCTGCAGCGGCAAACCATAGATCAGGTCCACGTTGACCGAACGCATGCCGTTGTCGCGACAGGCCTGGATGATGGCCATCGTCTCATCCACCTCCTGCACACGGTTGATCGCCTGCTGCACCTGCGGATCAAAGTCCTGGATGCCGAGGCTTGCACGATTGAAGCCCAGCTCCGCCAGCACACCGATGTCGCCGACATTGACCGAGCGCGGGTCCAGTTCAATCGAAAAATCGCGCGCACTGCTCTGGCTGAAATTGAACAGCTTTTCCAGCCCGCCGACCAGTCGACGCAGCTGGTCGGGCGCCAGGAAGTTGGGCGTGCCACCGCCCAGGTGCAGCTGCACCACCTCGCGCTCGCGTGCAAACAGCGGTGCCAACCAATCTGCCTCCATCAGCAGCTGATCGACATAGCGTTCGCCCTTGCTGCGATCGCGGCTGATGACGCGATTGCAGCCGCAGTAGAAACACGGGCTGCTGCAGTACGGCACATGCACATACAGCGACATCGGCCGACCGACCGCATTGCTGCGCGCTACCGCCGCACAGAACTGCGCCTGGCCGTAGCCGTCGTGGAAATGCGGTGCGGTTGGATAGGAGGTATAGCGCGGCCCCGGCCGGTCATGCCGACGCAGCAGGTCCGCATCGAAGGTCCAGCCCAGGGCATTTGAGGTCGGCGGCGGTATGTTCATGCTGCCAGCTTGCCGCTGCACGGACGCACTCGCCTTGAGCTGGATCAATTCACCCAAGCCTGAACAGGGCCGCTCGCCCGCCGTTCAGAGTATCGGGAACGACGGGGCGTGATAGCGCCGCCAGATCGAGCCAGCAACCCGCTGCGCCGCCTCATCGGCCAAGGCCTGCATCGCCGGGTTGCCCAGCTCCGCCGTGGTTTGCGCAAACAGCGCCAGCCAACGTTCGAACATCGGCCATTCCAGCCCGGGAATGGCCAGGTGCTTGGGCATGGGCGCCCCATTGAAGCGCGAGGTTCCACGCAGCAGGGCCGACCAGAAATCAACCAGTTGCTGCAGATGCTCTTCCCAATCATGCACCCGCGCTTCGAATATCGGCCCCAGCACCGCGTCCTCGCGCACCCGCGCGTAGAAGCGCCGCACCAGCAGCTCTACCTCTTCCTCACTACAGACATCCGGCCCAGCCCGCATTGCCCACCTCCTGTACTTGCACCAAAACCCACTACGCCAGGTGCTGCCCTGCTTGATCAGGATCAACGACGCCGGCCCGCACAGCCCCTAGCCTTGCACACTGGGTTACCAGCTGGCGCTCAACAACAGCGCTGACATCCCGATTCTATTCCTTCGCCAAGAGGCCCCCAGGAATCCACAATGACCACGCCTGCCGACCCCAGCACCCGTCGCCCACTCCCCCTGATCCAACGCCTCGGTGCCGTGGTGTGGCCCAGTTTCTTTACTGCGGCGGTGATGTCAGCCTTGTTTTTCGCGTTCATTGACCCGCTGGACCTGCAGCAGATCAGCTTCCCGGCGCACGTGATCAGCCGCGAAGTGGGGTATTCGCTGGGCTTCTTCATGTTCTGGGCCGGCACCTTGTGCGCGTGCGGCGTCACCTCCCTGCTATTGCGCCCCGCAGGCGAGCAGGAGGAAGTCTTCGAATGAAGCCTGTGCGCAGCATCGACGACGCCGGTGCAGACAGCATCCGCAGGCGCGACAGGTTCCGCCAGCTCACCAGCCTGGTGATGCTGGCGGCGTTCTACGGCCTGCCCTGGTTGCACTGGGGCGGCAAATCCTGGTTGCTGCTCGACATTGATGCACGCCAGTTCCAGGTCACCGGCATCTCGATGCAACCGGAGCAGTCACTACCCCTGCTCTGGCTTGCCCTGGCCGCACTGGCCCTGCTCTGCCTTGCCACCAGCCTCTACGGGCGCCTCTGGTGCACGTATGCCTGCCCGCAGACGGTGTTGACCCGCCTGTTCCGCAGATTGACCCACCTGACTGACTTCAAAGGCAGCGCGAAGCCACTGGGGGCACCACTTCGACACGCACTGTGGGCGGCGATCTCGCTGTGGACCGGTATCAGCTTTGTGGGCTATTTCACGCCTATCGCAGAGCTCGCACACGGCGCACTTACACTTGCACTCAGCGGCTGGGAGTTCTTCTGGATCAGCTTCTACGGCCTGGCAACCTGGGCAAACGTGGTGTTTCTGCACGAACAGGTCTGCAGCTATCTCTGCCCTTACAGCCGCGTACAACCACTGATTGCCGATGCACGTACACCCTGCATCCAATACAACGCACCGCGCGGTGAACCACGTGGCGAACGTGGCCAAGGCAACGCCAGCGTGCTGCACCGCGCTCGCGGCCTGCTGGATGCAACCACTGCGGCCGACTATGTGTTCCGCGCCGCCCACCCGACCATTGCCGGCGCCATGCCCAAATTCAACCCGGCCCATCTGGGCGACTGCACCGATTGCGGCGCCTGCGTTGCCGCCTGTCCGATTGGACTGGATATCCGCAACGGTCGCTCCAGCAGCTGCATCGAATGCGGCAACTGCATGGACGCCTGTGACGATGCCATGGCCGCCAAACACTACCCACTGGACCTGATCCATCGCGCCCGCCCGGCTTGCGAACAAGGCACCAGCGCCTCCAGGTGGCGGATCAAGCCATTGGTGTTTGCCGGCCTGATGCTGCTGTGCATCGGCTTGGCGGTGTTCACAGCCGCGAGTATCTAGCAAGGCATGGATTGCAGGATCGGCGTCAGCCGCGAAGCTGGGCTTGCCGAAACTCCAGGCGTATGTGCCATCTGAGGATCTATCTGCCTCGCGGCTGACGCCGCTCCCACAAAAGCGTCGTGCCGAAGGCGGCTTCGTTACACTCACCGGGCATGCATACCCTTGAAGATCTCAAAAGCGGCGCCCTTGCCGGCGCCAGCGCTGTTCGACTGGTCAACCTGGGCCTGGCCGAATTCCCGCAGGCGCTGTTTGCCCTGGCCGAGACGCTGGAAGTGCTGGACCTCTCCGGCAACCAACTCACCTCCTTGCCTGATGACCTGCGGCGACTGCACAAGCTGCGCATCCTGTTCTGCTCCAACAACCCGTTTACGCAACTGCCTGTCGCACTTGGCGGCTGCGAGCAGCTCGAGATGGTCGGCTTCAAGGCCTGCGCGATTGCGCAGGTGTCCGAACATAGCCTGCCTACACGGCTGCGCTGGCTGATCCTCACCGACAACCAGCTTCGTGAGTTGCCGGCAGCGCTTGGCCAACGGCCACGACTGCAGAAGTTGATGCTTTCCTGCAACCAGCTCACTGCCCTGCCCGATCTCAGTGATTGCACGGCACTGGAGCTGCTGCGGATTGCCAGCAATCACTTCGAGGAAGTGCCAGCGACATTGCTCGCGCTGCCGAGCCTGGCGTGGCCGGCTCTGGCTGGCAATCCGCCGACAGCAGTTGCCGAACATGCTGCGCTGGCGGATGCGCACCACCATGCCATCCGCTACGACGAGCTCGACATCGGCGAGCTGCTGGGAGAAGGCGCCAGCGGCCACATTCATCGCGCCACACGCAGGCACAACGGCGAAGCGATTGCCGTCAAAGTATTCAAGGCGGCGTTCACCAGCGATGGCACGCCGCAGTCGGAGCTCGCCGCAGGCTTGGCTGCAACCGGCCACCCGAACCTGCTTGCACCACTGGCGGTGGTTGAAGGCCATCCGGAAGGCCGCTTGGCAGTGGCGATGCCCTTGCTCCCACCGGCTTACGTCAATCTGGCCGGCCCGCCCAGCCTTGCCAGCTGCACACGCGATGTCTATGCAGCGAACACGCGCTTTACGCCTGCCATTGCCGAACGCCTGCTTGGCTGCATCCGTGCAGCGCTCATCCACCTGCATTCGCAGGGCGTGCTGCATGGCGACCTGTATGCCCACAACATCCTGTGGAATCCGGCTACCGGCGAAGCAGTATTGAGCGACTTCGGCGCAGCAATGTTGAGCAGCAGCCTGCCACCAGCAGATCGCGCACATCTGCAGGCAGTCGAGTGGCGTGCGTTCGCGCACCTTGAAGATGAGATCACCGCACGCACTGACAACTGACTGCAGGTCTTGAGTGTCAACCGCACCTTTTGCACTCGCGAACCCGGGGTCGCGCGGATCAATGAAAAATCGCAGAAAACAAAAAAGCCCTGATTTCTCAGGGCTTTCTGCTTACTACTTGGAGGCCTGGGTCGGAATCGAACCGGCGTACGCGGATTTGCAATCCGCTGCATAACCACTCTGCTACCAGGCCAAACAATTGCACCGCCGAAGCACTAACCGCCTCGACATGAAAAGACCCCGCTGCCGGGGCCCTTTCCAATCTGGAGCGGGAAACGAGACTCGAACTCGCGACCTCAACCTTGGCAAGGTTGCGCTCTACCAACTGAGCTATTCCCGCGGTGTGGGGCGAATGATACAGACTTCGGCAGGAGCGCGCCAGCGCTTTTTAACAATTCCTTTCACATAGGCTGCCTGACTGTCTGCACTGGATCTGCAATCCCTATAGTGCTGAGCCATGCTCGGCAGGGGCTTCACCAGTAAAGCCAGCCGGTAGTGCCGAGCCATGCTCGGCAAGGGGC